>RGGS01000028.1 GCA_010024525.1 Verrucomicrobiota bacterium
CATCCTGCCCATAGATGAAGACCTTGGGATCATCGTGGAGTGCCTTTTCCTGCGCCGCACGAATGGCCTCAAGGTAAGTGACACTCATTCTTCCGGCAGAGCCTCCGTGGCCCCCTCCGTCACCGTGGCTCGCCAGCTTTCCTCGAAAGGATCCGGCACCGGCTCCGCCGAAACCTCTGCCACCACCTCCTCCACCTCCTGTTGCGCTTCCTCTTTCCATTTTTCCCAGTCCCGGCCCCGGCCTCTCGTCTTCATTTTTTCCTCCATCACCACCAGACAATCCCGGCCACGGCTTGAGCTCCTCAGCTTCTCGTCCACATACCGGCCGTCGTCATGCTCCCCGTGGCCGCACAGGCGCAACAAACGCCCCACCACCAGTTGCGGACCGGCTCCGTCTCTGGCCCTTTGCACCGCTCGTCCCACCACTTCGAGACAGAGTTCGGGATCTGTTCCATCCAATCCGTGTCCCTCAATCCCATAGCCTTTGGCCCTTTCCAACAGATCCGTGCATGCATATTGCCGTTGGTTGGGGGTGGAATAGGCATACCCGTTGTCCGCCACCACGGTGACGAGGGGAGGTAAAGGCTGGCCAATTTGTCTTCCACCGTCCGGGCACGGAGCATCGCTCGTCCCAGGTTTTCCGTGATGTCTGTCTTGGGATGGGGGCCGCTCTTCGCCTTCGGCCCGGCCGTTCGGGTAGCCATGACCCTAAACTACCCCGCCCGGTCTTCCCGCCAAGCCTGTGCGCTGCGAGTTTTAAGCCGACCGGCAATATGCGAAAAACTAAAGGGGACTAGTAATTTAGTCTTTAGTTAAGGAGTAAGTATGAGCTTCTTAACTTCCTCCGTGAATCATGCCTAAACCCCTAAACAGATATCTAAACCGCCCAACCGGCGTACATCTTTTCCAAAGCCGACCGCAAACCCGCCTCCGTCTTGGGCTCCCCGAAAGCCCCTTGATAAACGGGTAACTTTTCCAAAAGCCGCACCAACCGCCGTGCCAGGGATTCCAGTATCTGGCGTTGGAATTTGCCCTTGGCCCCGACCCCTCCGCCAAGCAGGGCCTGAACCCGGCTCGCCGGAATCACCAAGGCCTTCACTTTTCCTTCGGCCACCACCGTGGCCGAGCGTCGACCCCCCGTGAGAATAGCCAACTCACCGATCAATTCACCTGCGCCCAACTTGGCCAGCACGAGCGGATCCCGGCCTTGAATCCGCTTCTCCACCCGGGCTCGGCCCGATAAAATCACCAGAAGATCCTTCGGCAATCCACCCTCCACCACCATGATCTCTCCCTTGGTAAAAACCTTCGGCTTCGCGCCGGGAAAAATGCTCTGCCATCCGCTACGTCCCATTTTCATCTTTCCCTTTCTACCTGAAAGCCCTTCTCTTCACCAGCCTCACCCATGAATCGCCCCATCTCCACCGGCACCCGGGAACGCAGCCTCCAGATAGCCCTCCTGTTCTGCCTGCTGGATCTGACCCTCATGGGCACCGCCGCCTGCTTTTCGAACTCCGTTACCATCCTCAGCGACCTACTCAAGGAGTTCACCGATTTCCTCTCCGTGTTGGCTGCCTTCCTCACCCTTCGGGCCGTACAACGCTCCCCGGATCACCGCTTCACCTACGGCATCGGAAAACTGGAAAATCTCGTCAGCCTTTCCATTGGGCTGATCATGCTGCTTTCCGCCCTCTTCGTCTCCTGGCGCGCTTCCATCCATTTGGCCCATCCCCGGATGGCTCATGGAACTCTTCCCGGAATCCTGATTTTTTCCCTCTATACCCTCATCGGCTACGGGATTTATTTTCGCACCCGGTTTCTCGCTGGTCGGCAACCCTCCGTCATCATGAAATCCCAGGCCAGCCTGTGGTTTTCCAAAGCCAGCTTTGACGCCGCCATGGGGGGCGCCTTGGCCGTGGCCTACCTGTTCCGCACCGAAGAATGGAGTTGGTACCTGGATCCGCTCGCCTCCTTCGTCGGCGTCCTGTTTATGCTCCACGCCGCCTGGGCCATGGCCTCCTCTTCGGTGGGAGACCTGCTCGATGCCACCGTGGAGGAGACCACCCAGTTGCGCATCCTGAACCACCTGGTCCGACATATCGACGATTACGAAAAGCTCCATAAGATCCGCAGTCGCCGCTCCGGCCCCCATCTTTATGTGGAAATTTTTCTGGAATTTCACCCCGAACTGAAAATGGCCGAGGTCGATCAAAAGATCCGACACCTGCGACAAGCCATTACCGAATCCATCCCCGGGGCAGATGTCTCCATCCTCCCCCACGCCCCCTGAATCGTCACCGCGTCGCCGTTTGTTTTTTCTTTTTGCCCGAAACTTTCGCTCTCCCCTTCGTGAGCCACCCCGATTGGAAATAATCCTCCAGTCCTTTTTCGAGGGTGAACTTCGGCTCAATCTTGAGATCCCGCTCGGTGGCCGACATATCCGCCTCGGTGTGGGGTTGGTAAAAGGGATAGGGGCAATCGAAATAATCGGGCTTCAACTTCGTGCCGAGGACACGATTCAATCCATCCACCATCTCGTTGAAACTCCTCGGCTGTCCCGATCCCGCATTCCACACCCCGCTCTTCCCTGCCTTCATCGCCGCCAAGGTGAAGGAGACAATGTCCTTCACATAGACGAAATCGCGCTTCTGCTCCCCATGCTTGAAAATTCGGGGCCGCTTGCCCAGTAGCATCTGCCCCGCCAAGTGCCACGCCATGCTGGCTGGCACACCCTTGTGTCCCTCCCGAGGGCCGTAGACATTGAAATAACGTAACCCCGCAATCTGCCAGGACGGCTCCTCCGCCTGCATTTTACGGGCGAGATTCTCCAACTGCACCTTGGAAAAAGCATAGGCGTTGGCCGGCGCCAACGGGTCCCCGACTCGGTTGACGCCGGCTCGAATTCCGTAGGTCGCCGCACCCTAAACCCTTCCAAATTCGGAAAAGAGCCGCTCCTAAAATCGTCCAGAACCGTTAAGCCAGCGGATGGATACTCCTCCTGCAGGCCTAAAACCAGGTTGGACCCGATAAACCCACCACCCCCTGTGATCCAAATACTCTTCATTGTTTTTAAGCCTATATAGATAAAAAGTTATTCCCAAACAGGAAAATCTTCTCTAGATAAAACAAATCCAAGTTCATATATGGTACCCATGACTTTACTCACCAAGTGTTTAAGATCGTCTAGCGAGATGCCAAAGCATCTCCTTAAGGCCTGTTTTTTAATTACTTTTTGGTCTTTAGTCACAACTTGTTGGTCAGGCACAGAGGTCTCCAAAGGCCTATCTACCCCCTCTTCGACCGACACCGCTACGACGTCATCCCTTTTTGGAGAGGATGTGGTCAGTCTGTCTGCTGAGACGGCCGGGCTCTTTTCAATCAACAACTCCAACAATTACCGTTATCTCCCCCAACTCATTACTGTCGGCTGGCAGTTGGATGAAATCGGAAACGAAGGCTGGAATCGGGGAAATACCGAATTTCTCTTCAGCGGAATGTATGCCCCCGTGATCCATGGCCCCAATCCTTGGTTTACCGGCGGCCTTTTCGGTCCCCGCTATAACTTTATCCAGGAAGGATGGCCGGTCATCCCCTACCTCGAATCCCGGGTCGGCTTCATGTTCACGGATGCCACGGGTGCTCCCAACTCCCAAGGTCAGGACTTCTGCTTCAGCTTTGAGATCGGAATTGGTGTACGCATTCCCGTCATGGATCAACTCTCGGTAAATGTGGGCGCCATGTACCAGCATATCTCCAATGGTGGCCTCTCGGAACCCGAGCACGAAAATGTCGGTTTGGACTCGATCGGCCCCACCCTGTCCGTCACCTGGGCTTTCTAACCTACACCACCTTCCCACCCGAATAGTAATCCATTCTGATAGGGTGGCCTTCTTCAGCCACCATGCCCGGCTTAACCAAGACCTCTGGCCCCTTTTTCCCAAACTTATTCACACATGGGCTTGCTTTTCATAAAAACTTGTCCGACATAATTTTAAACTTGTTAATTGGTGCTCATTTATGGGCTTCCTTACAACTTGTTCACCTATAGGATTTGATCCTTCCCATGCTCGAGACTCGCGATCTTCATAAATCCTACTCCTCGGGCATTTCCCAAGTTCACGCACTAAGGGGTGTCACCCTGAAAATCCTTCCCGGAGAGATTGTGGCCATCACCGGACCCAGCGGATGTGGAAAAAGCACTCTTCTCCATATCCTCGGAGCACTCGACACACCCTCGGCTGGTCAAGCCTACCTCGAAGGTCACCCCCTCCACGCCTTGGATGACGCCAAGCTCACCTCCCTCCGCCGTCTCAAAATCGGCTTTGTGTTCCAATTTTTTCATCTGCTTCCCACTCTGACGATCGAGGAAAACGTTCTCCTCCCCTTGCTCCTGTCCGGCCGGGTCAATGCACTTGCCCGAAAACGTGCTCAGGAACTCCTGTCCTCCGTCGGTTTAAACGACCGCTCCCATCATCGACCTCACCAACTCTCCGGCGGCCAGCTTCAGCGCGCCGCCCTCGCCCGGGCCCTCATTCATCAGCCCTCCGTTCTTCTCGCCGATGAACCCACGGGCAATCTCGACTCTGCCTCCAGCACCACCGTCGTCGAACTCATCACCCGGCTTGCCCGCCAGCAAAAAACCACCGTCGTCCTCGTCACCCACAGCCAGGAAGTTGCCGCCTCCGCCGACCGCCGCATCGCTTTGGTCGATGGCCGGATCCATTCCACCAGCTGACCTTGAACTGGCTTTCCACGCTTCGCATTTTTCTGGCCCATGGCGGCCGTGATTCTCTCCGGCATAAGACCCTCTCCCTTCTCAATCTGCTCGCCCTCTCCGTGGGTGTTGCCGCCATGGTGGCTATCCAAACGGTCAACGGGACCGCTCTCCGCTCCTTCCGGGCTTCCCTCGACCTCGTGGCCGGTCGCCCTGATTTTACCGTCGAGGGACAGGGCTTTCGGCTCCCTGAAACCCTCCTCACCACCCTCCGTCAGGATCCCTCCGTCCGGGAAGTCACCCCCACTGTTTCTCTCGTCGCATCCCTCCCATCGCACCCCGGAGAATTCCTGCACCTGGTCGGTGTCGATCCCTTCTCCAACCATGAACTTGTCACCTACCGTTTGGAGGACGCCCTCCGCACCCCGGCCGATGCCATCGCATTTGTCTCCGAACTGGATACCATCGCTCTCACCCGGGCCCTTGCGGAACGCCTTCATCTCAAAATCGGAGACACCCTGCGAGCGGTCTCGGGGGGACATGAGGCCAACCTCCGTGTCCGTTTTGTGCTCGAACCCTCCCCTGATCTTTTGGGGGCCGATGACCACCTCGCCATCTCCGACATAGCCACCGTCCAGTCCGCTTTCGGGCTCCGTGGGGAAGTCGACCGCATCGAGGCTCTTCTTCGCCCGGATGCCTCCGGAAAACTGGATGCCCCCCGCCGCGAACTTTTGGAGCGCCTCACGCCGCAGCTTCCTGCCCACGCCCGGGCCGGCTCGCCGGAGCGCCGGGGCCGGGAAGTTGAAAAAATGCTCGGCGCCTTCCAGTTAAACCTCACCGCCCTTTCCCTCATCGCCCTGGTGGTCGGCATGTTCCTTGTGACCAACACCGTCGCCGCCAACGTGGTCCGCCGCCGGACTGAACTGGGGCTGCTCCGAGCCCTCGGCATGGATCGCCGCGCGGTCATCGCCCTGCTGATCGGAGAGTCCCTGCTACTCGCTTTGGGCGGCTCCCTTCTGGGTATTTTCCTCGGCTTGCGCGTCGCCGGTTATCTTTTGCAGGGCGTCTCCTCCACGGTCACCTCCCATTACGTCCTCCTCAGCATGCGCGAAGTGATCATCGATCCTTGGAGCCTGATCGGGGCCGGATTCGCCGGACTCTTGGCCGCCGGCTTCGCGGCTTGGTGGCCGGCCCGGGAAGCCTCCCAAGTTTCCCCCGTGGACGCTCTTCAGCCCGGCACGGTGGCGGACCACTCGGCCTCTCGCCCCAACACCCCGCTCCTGCTCTCAGCCATCTGCTTTCTCTCGACGCTTTTGTTTTCCGCCACCGCCCTCTATGCCCAACTGCCCCGCACCGGGTTTCTCGCCGCCTTGGGTATTCTCCTCACCACCGCATTTCTGGCTCCTGGACTCGGTCGCCTCTTTGGCCGCTTACCCTGCTTCTCGACCCCGAGGCCGAGAAGATCGCCCTCGCCCATCCGGACATTCGCGCCGTTGGCAGTTACCGCGAAATCCGCCTCTTTCTCGACGGCCAACCAGCCAAACTGGCCGCCTGCAAACTTGATGTCCTTCGCGTCTACAACCCCCTCACCTTTCTTTCCAAAATGGCCGAGGACCCATACGAACTTTGCCGCACGGGAGATTATGCCATCGTCTCGGAGAACTTCGCGCGCCGCCGGCGGCTCAAGTCGGGTGACCTGATCTCCCTGCCCACTCCGGGAGGTCTGCGCCCCCTGAAAATCTCCGCCATTTTTCGCGACTACACCTCCGAATCGGGCCTCCTTCTCCTGGATCGTTCCGTCTACCAACGCCTGACGGGCGATCTCTCCCTCACCAGCCTGGCGCTCCATCTCCAACCAGGCGTCTCCGTGAAAGACTTGACCGACACTCTCCGTGAAAAACTCCGTCCCAGGGGCGAATTCCTCATTTACTCCCAATCTGCCCTTCGGGATGAGGCTCTCCGAATCTTTGACCGCTCCTTCGCTGTCACCGCACTACTGCGTACGCTCGCCATTGGGGTGGCGGCGCTGGGCGTCACCTTGGCCCTGACCGCCCTGATCGCCGAACGCACCCGTGAGATCGGCATCCTGCGCGCCACCGGAGCCACCCGCCGGCAAATTCTCGGAACCGTGATGGCCGAATCCGCTTATTTGGGGGTTACCGGAATTACCTTGGGCTTGGTTTCGGGTTTTGCCGTGGCCTTCGTTCTGATGCACGTCATCAACCGCGCCTTCTTTGGTTGGACAATCGACTGGCATACCCCCTCCGCTCCCCTTTTGGGGATCATGCTCGGAATGTTGCTGGCCTGCCTGCTGGCGGCTCTGCCCCCGGCCTTCCGGGCCTCCCGTCTTTCCCCCTCCGAGGCTCTGCGATCGGAATGAAGAATGCCCTCGGCTTAGGTGGGGCGGGCTCGATGAGCCCGCCTGCGTTTGATCCTCAAAGATCAACTTTCCGACTAGGCGGGATGTGTCAATCCCGCCCTACCTTGGCTAAAATTTTGCGCACCCTCCTCCCTGTCTCCCATCTCCTGTCTGCTATCTCCTTCCTCTGCCCCGTTGCCGGGGCGGCAGAATGGCAACGAGCCCTCACCCCATGGTCCTGGTCCTTTCCCCGCGATTACGGGGCCCATCCCGAATTCAAAACCGAATGGTGGTACCTCACCGGCAATCTCGATGATGACCGGGGCAACCCTTACGGCTACGAACTCACTTTTTTTCGTCACGGACTCCAATCCGAGGTCAATTCTTCCAAATCCGCTTGGGCCGTGCGCGATGTTTACTTCGCCCATCTTGCCGTCACCGATGTCCGCTCCGGTAAGTTTCTCTTTTCCGAAAAAATCAGCCGGGGTGCCCTCCGGGAAGCCGAGTGCTCCACCAAGGACATGGACGTTCACCTGGGAAACTGGACCCTCCGACGCAACTCCGACTCCCGCTTTCTTTTTCAGGCTTTTGATTCCGACCAAAAGTTCGGCCTCGATCTCTCTGCCACCCCGCTCAAACCCTTCGTCTTTCACGGCGAAAAGGGACTGAGCCGAAAATCATCCACCCCGGGGAATGCCAGTTACTACACCTCCTCCACCCGGATGGAGACCTCCGGTCAGCTGAAACTGGCTGAACGCACGGTTCCGGTTCACGGCCTCTCTTGGTTCGATCATGAATTTTCCACCAGTGCCTTGGGTCAGGATCAGGAAGGCTGGGACTGGTTCTGCCTTCAGTTCGATTCCGGAGAGGAACTGATGCTCTACCGGATGAGAAATCCGGGAAACCGCACCGACTCCTCCTCCTCCGGAACCTGGGTTCCCGCCAAAGGTTCCACGACCTCCCTCCAATCCGCGGACTTCACCGTCCGGGCGTTGGAGGAATGGAAGACTCCGGATGGTCCGGTCTACCCATCAGGCTGGAAAATCACCGTTCCCTCCCTCCACCTGGAGGGGGAAGTGCAACCCCTTCACCTCAACCAGGAACTTCGACTGAAACGAACCGGAAATATCCGTTACTGGGAGGGGGCATGTCGCTTTGTGGGAACCAGGAATGGAAAACCTTTGTCCGGGCGTGGCTACACCGAACTCACCGGCTATGCCTCGCCCATCGGACAAGGCATGAAGGAGTAAATGCGCGAGCCTGATAGGAGTTGACCACCGACGGGCGGGTTTTTTAAGCCGACCGAAGGCGCCGTAGACAAAAAACCAATCCCAAACCTAGCAAAGATAAAGCGGAGGGCTCAGGCACGGACGTGATCCGCATGGCATTCACTGGGACATAATTGGAGGTCAGACTATCGAAGGAAATATTCACGGTCCCAGAGGTTGAGGGCATCAAATTATCCCAGGTCAACCATCCCTGAGTGCCGTCGTTGATTCCATGCCATGCTGAATCCACGAGGCCGGTGCGGGAGTTAATCCCGTAAGCGGAGTTTGCCGAAATGACCCTCTCTGCAAAATCACCGGCACTGAAAAGCTCCAACTGATAGGCTTGGGAAGGCAGAAGACCAGCCAAGGTAATCGAGGCACTTTGGGGACCGTTGTCGTAATAATAGATCCGATCTTGGGCTTGGGTGCCACCATCCCACCAAGTAGGCAAAACGGATATGCTGCCAATATAGTCTGTGGTCCACCCCGCACCGGTAATTGTCACCCCGGTCGCGCCCCCTCCATCATGGTCGATCAAGGAAGTCGTTCCGCCAGTGAGGCTGGCAGCCGATAAGCTGTTCCAATTGTTGCCTGCTGCGCCACTGCCCAGCGAAAAATCGATGCGGATATCCATCGCCAATGCTTCAAAAGCTAAGAGAAATCCGAAATAGGGAACGGCCCAGACCAATTTTGACTTCATAAAGATATTTTACACACGTTCTGAAAATTTCAACCAGACTTTCAAACAATTAAAATTTTATATGTATATGTCTATTATGTATTTATGAGCAGAAAATACTCGGGCATTTGGATCCAGCCTTTTAAAATTCCAAACCACGTTGAGACACGCCTAATGAAAATGAGGATTATTTTCTAACCAGCAGCAGCCAAATCACGCCTAGCCCGATCCGATACCATCCGAACGGACTAAACGTTCTCGTTCGGATGTAGCTCAACAACCAGCGTACCACGAGATACGCTGTGATCGCCGAGACAGCAAACCCCAGCCCCAAATGCACCCACTCGTGCTGGTCGGGAATCCCTGTGGTCTTCAATTGCCGGAAAAAACTCAGCACCGAAGCCGCCAAAAGGGTGGGAATTCCTAGGACAAAAGAGAAGTCCGCCGCCGCCGTGCGGGACAATCCCCCAAACATTCCCGTCATGATGGAGGCGGCCGACCGGGAGGTTCCCGGAAATACCGCCGCCAGCATCTGGGAAGCTCCGATCGCCAAGGCTGTCAACCAACCTGGATCCTCATGCCCTTGATGACGCTTCAACCAAGCCTCCGCCAGAAGAATCAGCACACCCCCCGTGATCAGCGTCCAGGCAACGGGAGCCGGATTTTCCGGCAACTTGAGCCCAAGTTTGGACGCCGCCAACCCCAGAACCGCCGTCACCAGAAAAGCCAACATCATCTTGGCCAAATACAGTTTCCCGCTCTTTCCCATTTCCCCAGCAAGCATCGCCCTCAACCTGGGAGCATAGATCAATAGAACCGCCAGGAGGGCCCCCGACTGGATGCCCACATTGAAAAGCTCCGACCGCTTCACCCCAAACCAATGCTCGACCAAAAGAAGATGCCCGGTGGAGGAAATGGGCAGAAATTCCGTCACCCCCTCCACCACGCCCAGCAAGATTGTCATAAACCACTCGTCCATCCACCCACTCTATCCCCTTCCCCCACCGCCATCCAAGCTAGGAACAGACCGCACCCCAGGCCCCTAAAATCTACTTCACCTTAATCCTCATCTTAATCTTAA
>RGGS01000271.1 GCA_010024525.1 Verrucomicrobiota bacterium
GCCGCCTCGCAAACATCTTTTTCCCGGGAGGAATTGGATCAGGTGGACGCCATCACCCTTTGAATCCTCCCCTCACACCCCTCCTTGTTCTTCTGGGGTTGCCCTGGATACTCACAGCTTGCGTGCCCCAGCGCGAATCGGTCCGTGAAATCACTTTCTCTTTGTGGGGAGCCACCGAACAGCTCAAGGCTGAAGAAGCCATCGTGGCGGAATTTGAAAAGCAACATCCCGGGATTCGCGTCCGCCTGATGCCGATGGGTGCCCGTTATTTGGAAAAACTCCAGGCCATGTTCGTCGGTCAAGCCGCCCCGGACGTCATTATGATCGAGATCAGCATGTACGATAATTGGGCTTCTCGCGGGGTTTTGGCGGATCTAACGGAGGATCTTCGGAAAATCACACGGGATCACCCACTCCTGCCTGTCCCCCAACGGGCTTTCGAAAGAAATGGGCGGTTCTTTGGGATTCCCATTAATTGCCACGGGCATGTCGCTTATGTGAATCTGGATGCATTTCGGGCGACCGGCGTTCCTTTGCCCGACGAGACCTGGACCTGGGAGAAATTGTTAGCCCAAAGCCCGCTACTCTCCCGCCGGCATGGGAATTCCTTAGCCCTGACGGATTACGCGCTTTTAATCCCCCAGTTCCCCATTTTTCTGACAGCCGAAGGTGCCACGCTTTTTGATTCAGATTCGTTGCCCACTCGCGTTACCGCCGATCAACCCGCGGTTCATCGCGCGTTCGATCTCGTTCGCAGGCTGCAGGCAAGCGGTTGCGCGGTTCCTCCCGAGGTCCAAAGCGACCAGGGTGATTTTCAACTCTTTCGCGACGGTCGTCTCGCAGTTTACTTTGCCGGCCGCTGGATCTCCCCGGAATATGCGAAAATTTTCCGAAACGATGGGGGAGGGTCGGGCGCGGCTGCCTTACTACGGTCCGGGCATGGGTCAGGTCGGCGATATTCTCCTGGGACGGGCCGGGCAGGCGCTGGTTCAGCCGGAAATTCCCGTTAGCGAAATCGTGCGGGGACTCTGCTTTGATCTTCAGCGCTGGCTGGATCAACCCCGCTCCACCTATCCTCGAGAAGTCCCGTGAGAGCAACTTTCGCCCCACGCTCCCGGCGGCACGGCCGCACCGCTCTGATCTTTCTGCTGCCGAATTTTGTCGGCTTTGTGGTGTTCACCGCCGGACCCGTTCTGGTTTCCCTGGGTCTTAGTTTCACCTCTTGGGACCTGCTTCAACCTCCCTGCTGGGTGGGGTTCGATAATTTTGTCCGGCTTTTGGGATTTCATCTTTCTCCCGAAGGTTGGGAAGCCAACGATCCTTACTTTTGGAAATACCTCGGTAATACCCTCTTTCTTTTGCTGGGGTTGCCCTTGAACACGGCGGCCTCGCTGGGCCTGGCCTTGATGCTCCAGGACAATCTGCGGTTTCGCTCCGCATACCGGTTTCTTTTTTATCTCCCCAGCGTGGTCTCGGGGGTAGCCATTTACTATCTCTGGCGATGGATTTACAACCCGGACTACGGCCTTCTGAACACCGCCCTGGCCGGATTGGGTATGGAGGGTCCTGCCTGGCTTTCGAGCCTGTCTTGGTCAAAACCCGCCCTGCTCCTGATGGGGCTTTGGGTCAGCGCCGGCGGGCAGGCGATGATTCTCTATTTGGCCGCCTTATCCCAAATCTCCCCCGAACTGTATGAGGCGGCCGAGATCGACGGGGCGGGTCGCTGGGAAAAGTTTCGAGCCATCACTTGGCCCGCCTTGGGTCCGGTGACTTTCTTTATTCTCACCATGGGAATGATCGGCGGACTCCAGGGAGGATTCGAAGCCGCGTACGTGATGACCGGGGGAGGTCCTTTTGGCGCCACCACCACTCTCGGTTACCAGATTTACAATCTAGCCTACGTCCATTTCCAGATGGGCTATGCCGCCACCCTCGCATGGACGCTCTTTTTGCTGGTCCTGGGCATCACGCTGCTGCAATGGCGCTTCGGATCCAGGCAAACCATCGCATGAAAAGACCATCCGTCTCCCGTTGGGTCCACCTGCCCTTGCTGATGTTCGCCGCCATGGCGCTGGCCCCGCTGGCCTTTATGCTGACCACCGCCTTGAGTGAGCCGGGCCGGACCCTGCGGGCGGAGGTTTCCCTCCTCCCCATGCTCATGCCGCGGACTTGGCACTGGAACAACTTCATCGAGGTGTGGGGAAAGGTTCCCTTTATGCGTTACTACCTCAACAGCCTAATGATTTCCCTGGCTATTACCTCGGGTCAGGTGCTGACCAGTGCGATGGCGGCCTACGCTTTTGCCCGGTTGAACTGGCCGGGTCGGGACCGCCTTTTTCTCGCTTACCTCGCCACGCTAATGATTCCCGGCGCTGTCACCATGATTCCCAACTTCATTCTCATGAAATCCCTCCCGGAGATTTTCGGGAAGTGCCTGCCTTTTGAGTCAATCAAAGTGGATGAGGGGCCGCTCCAGCGCTGGCCGCTGTT
>RGGS01000272.1 GCA_010024525.1 Verrucomicrobiota bacterium
CCCGAAAACCCTCTCCCCAATGGAGTGTCGCTCGGCTGCGTCTTCCCCGATTTTATAGGAATACGGACACTGCCCCGCTTACCCCGAGTGAGCTGCAGCTCGCGCCCGCCGTCTTCCATGACTGCCCCCGTCGGTGAGCGGCCCCGCTTTGCCTGTCGCGCACCTAGGGACGAGTACAGCCAGCTGCACATTGGCCGGAGGAGCCGGGGAGTGCCCGTTGCCTCAAAAGTAAATGACACCGGAGCAGGTCCGGGATGATGGGGGCGTTGACTCATAAGTCATGACACCGGCGTAGTGGTTGTTTTGCCCGCACCGGGCGCGCAATGCAAGGAGTCCGTAGGACGACTGGAATGAAGCGCACGGTGCAGGATTGCTCTCAACCCCTCTTCCAGACGCCTGTGAAGTTCAAAGGGATTGAGCGCGGCGCGGCGCTCCTTGAGCCTCGTCTTGCTCGCGGCTGATAAATGGGCGCTCCTTATGAGCCGCTCACAGGGGGTCTGCGGCTTGTCGTGACGCCGCTTTACCTTCGCTCCCTCTCGGCTCTTTCTCTCCAACTTGGCTGAGGGCAAAAAATAGTTATGCAGCAACTCCCAGCAATCCCGGTAGAGCGCATTGATTGGTTCCACCAACCCAGGGTCCCCCAGCCGATCATACCCAAGTAATTGCCTGACATGCGTCCAGTTCTTCTGTTCTACGTGCCCGTTGTCATTCTTTTTGTAAGGGCGTGAACGGGTAAAACCCACCTTTTGGGGCCGTTCCTGAAAGTATTTTAACAGGTGCCAGTTAAGGAACTCAGAGCCGTTGTCCGTGTCGAATCCCAGCAACTCAAAGGGCAGGGCTTTCTCCACTTCCTTTGTCGCCGCCACTATACCCGTAGCTCCTTTGTTCCAAACCGCCCGGTTGGCTGTCCACCCACTGTAGATGTCGCAGTAGGTGATGCTCCACACAAAGTCGCCTTCCAGACTCCCTCCGCAATGCGCCACCGTATCCGCCTCCAAGAAACCCGGGCGTTGGATGTCCCAGTTATCGGTGCGGATGGGAATCTGTGTTTTAAGAAGCCCTCCCGGCTTTGTCCCGCACCGCCCTCGATGTCCCACCCGTGTCTTACGACCAGCCAGAAGCCGGTCAATCTGGGCAGCACTGATTTCCAGCACCCGACTTCGCAGTTCCTTGTCGAGTCGCCCGTGTTCCTCCTCGTAGTGGGGA
Source organism: Verrucomicrobiota bacterium (assembly GCA_010024525.1). GTDB lineage: Bacteria > Verrucomicrobiota > Verrucomicrobiia > Methylacidiphilales > Verrucolacustridaceae > Verrucolacustris. The sequence continues at coordinate 1,207 of RGGS01000272.1, forward strand.
AGCCACTGCGGCAAAAGTGCAACGAGCCTTTTACCGCAAGGCTGCTCGGCGACTTTCCAGATTTGCCACAGAACCTCTACCACTTTGGCATCATATCGGGGGGGACGGCCCTTGCGCGCGCAGGGATCGCCTCCCCAACCCGTCTTGGCTCCCAGCAGCTTAATGGCGTGCTTCCGGCTGTAACCCCACTGCTCGCAGAGTTCGTCAATGAGGCGTGACCGCCCCTCACGCCCTCTTCCCGTGTAGCGCTGGCGCAGTCGCGGCAGCAGTTCTTCAGCTATTTTTCGACTCATCGGCATCCCTTTCGGTTGCCGGTGTCATCCTTTTTGAGTCAACGACCTTCTCCAAACGCCCCAAGCCAACCCTTCCCGGTGTCAAAACTTTTGAGGCAACAGGATTGTTTGGGGCGGGTGTAATTGATGCTTTTCGCCTTTTTTTGAGGCGTTAGACTGGATGCGTTGCGCACACTCTCAGTTCTCACGAGCATTTTTATGACCGCCAGCACATTACTCGGAGCCGAAGCTCCGATTCGTCACGTTGTGTCGTTTAAGTTCAAACCGGAGGCTTCTCCCTCTGACATTCAGGCGATCGAGGGCGCTTTTGCTGCGTTGAAAGCAAAAATTCCCCAAATACAGTCCTTGGAATGGGGGACAAACATCAGCGGAGAGAAGTTGGACAAGGGCTTCACCCATATGTGGGTGCTCAGTTTTTCCGGCGAGGCGGAGTTAAAGGTTTATCTCGAGCACCCTGAACACAAAGCTTTTGTATCCCTGCTGAAGCCCTCCTTGGAGGATGCTTTCGTAGTGGACTTTTGTCCGAAACATTAACGCGGCGCGCGTATTGGCTCGCCGAAATCCTTCGGGCCGGTTTCTAGATGGCTTTTTGACGCCTTTAAGGACGTTTCCTAAGGTTGGGACTCGTTTTTTGAGGCGCCAAGAGGCTCCGTTGCCTTCCAAAGTGCCTGCTGTAGTTGCCCGAGGCGCTCTGAATCCCGCAGCTTTTGACCCAGCTCGTCGGTCACGTAAAAGCTGTCGATTGCCGCCCCCTTCTCCGTGGTGACGCGCGAAAGAGCAATTTCCAACCCTTCATCCCCAAACGCTTTAAGCAAGGAGTGGAGAAGTCCGAGGCGGTCGGGTGTTTGGATGTCCACCACGGTGTAGGCGGGGTGGGTATTGTTGTCGATGGCGATGCGGGTGGGGAAATCAATGGAAGCACTCAGTTGAAACCCGCGTTTGCCAATCGAGCGGGTAAGGCGGGGTGTGAAGTTGAAGTTTTCTGTTTCC
>RGGS01000273.1 GCA_010024525.1 Verrucomicrobiota bacterium
CTCGACGCCGCGCTTTTTTTGGGCGGGGATTTCCGGGCGCTCACTGTCAGTGGCCAAGTGCGGGCGGATTTTGGACCCCGGGGAGTGGGGGATGGAAATTGGGGACGATCGGAAATTGATAAGCAGCGGCCTTTTGACGTCGAGGATTTTGCGTCGGCCTTCATCCGTCTCAGGGGTGGAGCCACCGTAGTCCTGCGCATCAGTTGGGCCTGTCATCACCCCGAGCCGAATCATGAACAGGTCTCGCTGTTTGGCACCAAGGCCTCCGCCCGTCTTTTTCCTGCCCAGGTGATTGCACCGACCCGCGGGGGAGGGTACGAAGTCGAGCAGATCCCCCTCGGTTGCCCGCTGTCCGACGGCAACCGGATGGTGCATTTCGTCGATTGTATTTTGGGGAAGGCCAAGCCGTTGGTTCCCGTGAAAGAATCCGTTCAGGTGCAGGCCATCCTCGATGCCATCTACCGTTCGGCCCGCGCGGGACGGGAAGTTCGTCCAGGTTAGACCAAGCGGGCTGCCCAGCGCAGACCCCTGCGCATGAGTTCACGCACGGTCGGGTGCTGTAGTTCGCGCAGGGAGTGGCCCAGCGAGGAGTAAAAGATTCTTCCCTGGTCGTGATGCCGGATCCAGGCCAGCGGCATGCGGGTGCCATTGATCCACGGAGCGCTGCGGGTTTGAAAAACTGTGCTGGCGAGAATCTCGTTGGCTGGATCGGTGTGCATGTAGTACTGCTCCGTGGTGATGGCGAAGTCTTCCAGACCGAGGGTGAGCTCATGGGCAGGACGGTTGAATTCCACCTGGTAGGTTTGGTGATCATCCGGATGGGCCACAAACTGACCGCCGACGGCGAATTGGTAATTCGTCTGGCCCCGGAAGGCATCCCCCATGCCCCCGTGGAATCCCCCCAAGCCGGTGCCCGACGCCACTGCTCCCAAAAGATTTTTTTCCTGCTCCCCGGTCATTGTGCCCACGGTCCAGTTGGGCACCACGAGGGCCAGATCCCGCAGGGTCTCCGGGTGATCAAGAATCGTGAGATTTTCGTGGATCACCGCGTCGAGACCGTTCTCCTGCAAAAGGGTGGCTATCCAGGAAGAAGTGCCCCGGGGATCGTGGCCTTCCCATCCCCCGGATAGGATCATGGCGCGGCGTTTCATGAAATTCTCATGGCTGGGATGCCCTCCGGAAGTGGTTCCCATGCGGTGGGGATCGACCTGACCGTTACGCGCCGACCGGTGCGGGCAGAGTCGAGCACTGCCGTCATGATCTCGAGAACGTGAAAGGCAAGTTCTAGGGAGGCTTGATGGGGTCGCCGCGCGGCGATGGCCTCCGCCATTTCCGCCAGACCCATGCCCCGCTGGATGTTTTCGGGGTGTTCGGGATGAGTCTCCTCCCAGGATGTGCCGTAGAGCGCATGAAACCGGACCGGACCCGTGAAGCGGTTGGGATCAGGGAATTGCATGGATCCCTGGGTGCCATGAATTTCCAGCCAAGGTTGGGTATGGGCAGCCACATCAAAACTCATGCCTATCTGGGCCACGGCCGTGGAGCGGAATTCCAGCAAGGCGGCCACATGAGTCGAGGTTTCGACCTTTATTTCTTTTCCGTTGCGAGGTTGACTGGTGATGATCCGGGGATTGCGACCCACCGAAGCCATCCCAGCCACCTTTTGGACGGGGCCCAAGGCCTGAACCAAGGCGGTCAGGTAGTATGGTCCCATGTCGAAAAGCGGTCCGCCCCCCTTCCGGTAATAAAAATCGGGATCGGGGTGCCAGTGTTCATGTCCCGGGCATTGCATGAAAGCCGAGGCGGCGAAGGGTTTTCCGATCCTTCCTTCATGAATCATCCGAAGGGCGGTCTGATGACCGGGACCCAGGATCGTGTCCGGGGCGCAGCCGACCCGCCTTTTGACTTTCTTAGCCAAGGAGAGAATTTTTTTTCCTTCCGCCAAGGTGATGGCAAGGGGTTTCTCGACGTAGACATGTTTGCCGGCCGACAAGGCGGCCAAGGTGGTTTTGGCGTGAACCGCCGGAACCGTCAGATTCAGCACCGCATCGACGGCCGGATCCCTCAGCAGCTCGGCAGGGGTGGTGACCCGCAAGCCCGCCTGGTGGGCCATTTCTTCGGCCCGGGATCGGTTGAGATCGGCGCAGGCCACCAATCGTACGGAAGGTAGGTGACGAAGGCTGGTGCCGTAGGCCCCGGCAATCTTTCCGCAGCCCAGAACGCCGACCCTCAGTGGATCGGGGCGGCGGGATTTCAAGTCCTGCAGTGAGGGGTGTCAGGCCGCCGGGCCGAAGTTCAGCAGCAGCAGGGCGATGTCGGCGTTGTCCACGGTGCCGCTGGCGTCGAAGTCGGTCGGGCACTCGGGGCAGGGTCCGAAGTCGAGCAGCAGCAAGGCGAGGTCGGCGGGATCGACGATGCCGTTGAGGTCGAGGTCGCCCGCCGCCTGATCGCAGGTGTCGATGCGGCCGTTGGCGT
>RGGS01000274.1 GCA_010024525.1 Verrucomicrobiota bacterium
CCTTCCAAAAAATGCCTTTCGTGCAGATGCAACCGCAGGGTCTCGAGTTCGGAGCGGGTGCAATCCCGGAAAATGGGTGCCCCCGAAACAACCTGCAACATGGGATCCAGCGGGGGCGGCCGGAAAAAAGAAAGAAGATTCATGGAACTCCACACTCTCCCGAACCCCCTCCCATCACCAGTGAAAAATTCCCCCCCTTTGCGCTTGGGCTCGGCTCTCTCTTGGCATAAAAAAGGAACTTCCATGGAGATTACGGAAAAAGCCGAAGAAGGGATCCTGATTCTCACGGTGGCGGGGGAAATCGACCTGAACCAGTCTCCCACCCTCCGGTCAACCTTGCGGGCCAAGGCGGCCGCCAAGACCCCCTGCCTTTTGCTCGATTTTTCCGCCGTCCTCTACATTGACTCGTCCGGCCTCGCCACCCTGATCGAATACTACCAAAGCTCCCGGGCGTTCTCCGGAAAGCTGGCCCTCTGCTCACTCGCGCCCCGGGTTCGTAGCTCCTTTGACTTGGTGCGACTGAGCGAGGTCTTCTCGATCTATCCCGACCTTGCCGCCGCCCGGAAAGCTCTGACCCACGGTTCGTCTTGAAATTTCTCGTCCGCCTGCTGCGCCGCAACGAGGGCAAGGGCTACTGGGTGCTCAATGCGCGCATCTACTCCTTCCTTCTTTGGGGTCTGACCAATCCCAAGGTTCTCTCGCCCGGGTCGACCCTCTCCCAAATGCTTCGGATCGGTGTTCAGGCCCTGCCGATGGCCAGCCTGGTGGCCCTGAGCGTTGGCTTCATTCTGGCCATGCAGGCCTCCACTGAACTGGGGAAACTGGGAGCCGACTCCTTCATTCCCGATCTCGTCTCCCTGAGCCTGATGCGGGAGCTCGGCCCCCTGCTCATCGCCATCATCGTCGTCGGCCGAAGCGGATCGGCCGTGACGGCCGAGATCGGCACCATGAAGGTCAACGAGGAGATTGAAGCCCTGCGCGTCATGGCCATTTCCCCCGTCCGCTATCTGGTGGTTCCACGCTATCTCGCCCTGGTGATCATGCTCCCGATTCTGACGATTTTTGGAAACTGCATCGGCCTGGCCGGGGGTTGGGCGGTTTGTGCGGGCACGCTGGATATGCCCACCTCGTTTTACATCAAACATGCCGTCGATCGGCCGGAGTTATGGGACCTTTACTCGGGTCTGATCAAAAGCGTGGTGTTCGCCCACATCATCATCACCATCGCTTGCCACCAGGGATTGAACGTGGAGGACGGCGCCCAAGGCGTCGGGCGTGCCACCACCAACTCTGTGGTCTTCTCCATTCTTTGGATCATCATCTCCGACGCCATCCTCACCGGACTCTTTTTCTTTGTCTCATGAAGAATACGCCCAAAAAAACCTCCGACTCTTCCGACATCATTCTCGAGGTGCGGGATCTGGTTCAGGTCTTCAATGGGCGGGCGGTTCTCAATGGGCTCAATTTCAAGGTTCGCCGGGGGGAAACCTTCATCATCATGGGGGGCAGCGGTTGCGGAAAAACCACCCTGCTTCGGATCCTCATCGGCGCCCAAAAACCCACCTCGGGCTCGGTCCACCTGTTCGGACAGGACATCACCCAGCTGGATCCGGAGTCCTTGGATAAGATTCGCCTTCGCTTTGGCATGAACTTCCAGTTCGGCGCTCTTTTCCAGTCGATGACCGTGGGGGAAAATATCGCCCTTCCGCTTCAGGAACACAGCCGGGTCGACCCTTCCCTGATCGAGATGGTGGTCAAAATGAAGCTGGAACTGGTGGGGTTGACCGGGTTCGAGAATTTCAAACCCTCGGAAATCAGCGGGGGAATGCGCAAGCGCGTCGGGCTCGCCCGTGCCCTGGCCTTGGACCCCGAGCTTCTTTTCAGCGATGAGCCCACCTCGGGCCTCGACCCCGTGATGACCGCCGTCGTCGACCAGCTTACCTTGGACAGCACCCGCAAGATTGGAGTCACCGCAGTGGTGGTCAGCCACGACATGACCAGCGCTTTCCGCATTGCCACCCGGATGCTCATGCTGGGCAGTGGCCCACGCCAGGGGGAGATTGTGGCCGAGGGGACCCCGCAGGAAATTCGCGATAACCCGGACCCCTTTCTCCAGCAGTTCATTCGCGGAGAGGCGGATGGCCCCATCCCCTTCCGGCTATCCCAAGATGATTACTTGAAACACCTCCTCGGAGACGGCTGAATAGTTACCCCTTTGTCATGAAAGCTTTCAAAACGGAATTCCTGATCGCAGCGGCCGTCATTATTTCCAGCCTCGTGCTGTTGGCGGCGCTTTCGATCGCGATTTCCGGCATTCATCTGGATCGGCCCAAATCCGTCCTCACCGTCGACCTTCCCAGTGCCGTGGGACTTTCCCAGGAAGCCGCCGTCCGCTACGCCGGCACTCCCGTCGGCAAGATCCATTCCATGCGTCCGCTCAACGATGAGGAAAGGGCCAAA
>RGGS01000275.1 GCA_010024525.1 Verrucomicrobiota bacterium
CGGGGGCGGCAGTATCCCCCGGCCAACGCATTCCATCCAAGCTGATGGTCACCATCCCGCCCCCGGTTTCCTTCAAGTTTCCCGAGTATTCCACATGCATCTTGGCCTGCCCTGCCTCCGGCCAAAATTGGGCGCCGGACCATGCCTTCGCCAGCCCGGCCAAACCCAACGTTCCGTCCCCCAATAGCCAACTGCTCCCTTTTCCTCCGTCCCATTCGGCTTGCAGTTTGGCCGTCAGATCGACCGCCTGACCGCCTTCCCAAGCCACAGAAAGATTGGCCTCTTCCAATTTTACCTTTCCCACCTCGGGCAGATTTCCGCGAAAATCCAATGTAGCGGAAGTGATCCGCAGGTCTCCCCCCAAGGCGGGTCCGCCCGCCAACATGGCCCGACTCTCCAAGCGTCCGGTGATGTCCACTTGAGCGCCTTGGATTTTAGCCTGCCCGGACGCCGAAAGTTGCCCCCCCTGCACCTTGAGTTGTTTGGGCGAAACTACCCAGGGAGCCAGAGCCGCCAACTCCAAGCCCCGCAAACCCCACTGCATGGCCACCGGTTCGTCCGAGGTGATTTGTTTTCCACCCAAACGGAAAATCGCCGGATGATTCATGGAGAGAGTGAAGTCCTGAGGTTGTTCTTTGACTCCCAACGACGACTGCAAGCGATCCCAACGGAATGTTTTTTCGCGGGCCGACCACGCGCCGGCCGAGGAGATGCCGAAATCCGAAGGCCGCACCGGCCAAGAGGGCCCCAAAGCCGGGATGATTTGCACTCCTTGCCCCACCAGATTGACCGAACCGACGATAGGCCGGTCCGATCCCCCATTGAGGTTGATGGCTCCCGCCAGATTACCCGTCAGAGCCTTGATGCCCCGGGACTGAAAAAGGATCGCAAAACCGCCTAGGGATAGGGGTTCAAGATTCAGGTTTCCACTCCACTCTCCCGATTTTTTCAGCTCTCCGTTGATATTCAGCGCCACCGGAGCAACCCCCACACCCTCCCATGAAGAGCGCAGTTCCTTCAAAGACCAATCTCCTGCCGCGGATAGACTGGCCTCTCCATCCAGAACCAAACGGCAAGGGACGACCAACTCCGCGGGGGACATATCCACCACCTTGGTGACCTCTGACCTCAGGGAAAGATTCCATAGATCCCCACCACGGGAGTTGGATTTTTTTTGGGCCGTCCATGAAATCAGGCTCTTGATTTCCTGTTGGCCCGGACCGTTCCAGTCCAAACGGGCAACCTTTCCTGAAATTTCCTTTGGGGTCTGGCCATCCCAACCATGGGCCACGGCTTGAACCCCGCCCAAAATCCATGCGCCTCGGTTCAGCCTCAACCTTCCTTCCGTGACCTGAATGGAGGCCTCCCGCAAGGTGAACGGCAACTTCCAGGAAACGGCGGAAGGGGTTGAGGTGTGGCTTTCCCCCAGTTCCAAATCCACCAGCCCGAACTTGAGTTGAAGTTGAAGAATTTCCGGCACCCCGGAGAAAAGACTTTGGGGATGAATCTCCAGGAGTCCGGAATCAAGAGCCAACCGGGATTTTGCAGGATTCACCGCCTCCAAATGGCGAATCTCCACCTTGCCCAGAAAAGTAATCCGGGCTGATTCCGCCCTGGCCTTCCAGCCTAACAAACGTGCCCCGACTGGTATGGTCACCCCACAGAACACATTGGGCTCGAATACCAGCGTGATCGCTACGCCCAAAAGAGCCGCCAAAGCGGCAAGAAGCTTTTTTCCTATTTTTGCCATAAGGGTTGCCCTCGCATGATGCCTCCGGCATGGGGCCCTCCGCAACCTCCGACAAGATCTCGCCTGCTTCCCTTCTTTCCCTTTACTGAGGGGGATGACGTTTTGGTGGCTCTCCATCCTTGGTCTGTTCGCTTGGTCATGGGCTGATGGTGCCGACGCTCCCGATTTGCCCACCCTGGCCCGAAAGTCACGGCCCGCGGTCTATTTGATTGCGGTCTTGGATGAGGACGGAAAAACCACCGGCTCCGGCACCGGGTTTGTGATTTCCCCGGATGGCCTGCTGGTCACCAACGCCCATGTCATCGAGGGGGCGAAGACCATGATCGCCAAGGCGGAAAACGGCGGACTTTTCCCCATTCGAAAAGTCCTGGCCGTCGATTCATCGAATGACCTGGCCTTGCTGCAAATGGAGGGAAAGGATCTCCCTTATCTGCCCTTGGCTCCCCATGGGTTGGCCGAGGCCGGCTCCCGCATCGCCGTCATGGGTAGCCCCCTGGGCTTGGAGGGAACATTGTCAGAAGGGATTATTTCCGCCCGCAGATCTTTACCCGGGCAGAAACGCGAAGTTCTCCAGATCAGCGCCCCCATTTCGCCCGGTTCCAGCGGATCCCCGGTGCTGGATTCCCAAGGCAGGGTCGTGGGGGTCGCCTCTTTTCTTATCATGGAAGGACAGTCCCTTA
>RGGS01000276.1 GCA_010024525.1 Verrucomicrobiota bacterium
ATTTTTCGACAAGGGGAGCCCAGTGATAAGTTTTATATTGTGCGAAGCGGTCAGGTGGTACTGACCAAGGAAGCGGGGGGTACGGCCAGCGAATTGGCACGAATCGGCCCGGGCGAGGTGATCGGGGAGATGGGGGTGATCCAGAACCTGCCCCGATCGGCCACGGCCACTGCCAAGGGCAGGTGTCTTCTTTATGGGATGACGGCCCAGGACCTCATGGACAAACGATCCGATGGTCAAGATCACCCGGGAAGCATTGTTTCCCGTGTTTTGGCCCAGCGCCTGCGCAAAGCCAACGAGAAGTTGGAAACATTCGATGCGGGAGTCACACTCGCCCGGGAGGATCCAAAGCCGGTTTCGAACGGGGCAGCGACTTCCGGGTCCAAAAGCCGTGCAAAAATCTTTCTCCGGATGGGATGGAGGGCGGGAGATCAGGTGACGTGGGGGGAACAGGTCAGCGAGCACCAGCTTCCCCTGGTGTTTGGCAGGCATCCAGGCCCCTCAGGAGTTGGGACCGGAACGGAGATGGTTTTGTTGGACGAGCAGCCTCCTCAGTGGCTTTCCACGGTCCAGTTCAGGATCGAATCCCAAAACGGGGGAATTTTTCTCCGGGATGAACAGAGTGAACGGGGAAACGAGGTGAGTGGAGTTTCCGTGGGGCCGATCTTTGGGGTGAATGAGGTCCAGCTTCCGGCCGGCACACATGTCTTGGTCGCCGGGGGAGAGGGATCCCCTTATGTGATGGCTTTGGAAATTCCGGCTACGGCTTGACGCTTAGTTTGTTGAAGAAGGCATTGGCCTCGGAATCCCGGTTAAAGAACGCCAAGCTTTCGAGGGGGGAACCGGTGGTTCCACCCAACTTTCGGCCTTTCAGTTCCGTGGGGGAACCGCTTCCCAGCGGGGTAAGCTTGAGATCATAGAGGTCGTCGCTTTTCAGCGTGAATTCCAGCCGGACGCCTCCCATGGGAATGGAGAGACCCGAATCGCTGGAGTCGCTGCCATCAAAAATCTGATAGTTTGGTTTGCCCTCCAAGGCGGTGAATTCAAAGCGGGCCCCCTGATTGTAGTCCGTCGGTTTCTCCGAGGTGTTTCCGCTCCTGAGGGACAGACCGATGGAGCCCGTCGAACCCGAGTTGGATTTGGGGTTGGGCGTGATGATTTCCACGCTGAATTTTTGGCCGATGGTCAGGGCGGAGGCAAAGGGGCGGAATGCGCAGGCCTCCTGAAAGCCCTCCCCGTCGGCAAAAATGCCCCAAGCTTTTCCGCCGGTGGCCAGGGGGGCGATGGCCGGCTTTTCCTGCTCCTTGGCCACATAAAAACCAGCGTAGGATTTCTTTTCAGGGTTCCCGTTGCTTTTCAGCGTCCAGTTGCCAAACCCGGATCCGCCTGCCTTCTCTTCTTTCCAACCATCCTCATAAGACGATTCGCCGGCGGTATCTGTCTTTTCAGGAGTCGAAGGGGTAGGGAGGTTGGTGTTTTCCTTCGCGGGTTCGGAGGAGCTTGTGATTCCGCCCTTTTGGCTGGCTGCAAAAACGGCAATTTCCCGGGGGAACTCCAATTTTGAGCTTCGCATGGTTTGTTTTTGCTGGGCGTTCGGCTCGGCGGTCACGAAGAGTGGGATCAGGGGGCGTTCCTTGGATTTGCCTTTTTTGTCCTCCTGCCCCTGTTGTTGGATCATCAAGACCCCAAAGAATCTTCCTCCCCCATATTCGCCCAGCAGGATCTCGAGATCCTTGGGTTTGCCGGCTTCCAGATTCATCCAATCCCCATAGGTGAGAAAAGCCCGCTGGCGGTCCCCATCGGTGTTGCCTCCCATGAAGTCGTAAATCGAATGTTCGTTCACATGATCCTTGGGTCTCCAGCTGGTCAGGAAGTTTTGATTGTCCCAGTGGGCTTCCAAAACCGTGCGACCCTCCACGGCCACCCACAGAAGATCGTCGGCCTTGCCGACAAAGCGATACTGGCCCGAGACCGGCGCGGAAAACCGTCCCTTGTAATGAATCACCCAGTAGTTGGGCTTCACCTTGTCAGCCACCTGAAACACCTTGGGGGCCTCCGAGGCATCGCCCGAGGGGATAAAAATCTGGGTGGCCCCGAGTTTCTTGGGAACGCAGAAATATTTTCGGAGGGCGGATTCATTAACCCGGTTGCCGGCTAAGAGTCCCCTGACCGCCTTATAAAAGTCAGTATCGGAACTTCCCAGGCCGGTGGTTTTTTTTCCGGTGGCATCCAGTTTCAGGTCGTACATGGTTCCAATGAGATCATCCTCCATTGTTTCCTCGAACCCAAACAGCGACCCTTTTCCCGTGCGTGCTCTTTTGGCGCCTCCCGTTCCGGGGGATCCTCCCTTGTTGACCGAGCTGCCTGATCCCATGGATGGAAGAGTGGCGGTTTTGTTTGGAGTGGTGGGAGCAAACGAGGGAGTGGGGG
>RGGS01000277.1 GCA_010024525.1 Verrucomicrobiota bacterium
CCGAGGAATCCATCCTTAAGAGCGACAAACCCGTTCCCGCCCCGATTCCCAACGACTGAGGATGGCGTTGTCTCAGCCCCTTCCCACGCCGGAAGCCTCGGTTGAAATCGAACTGGCTCCGCCCCGTCTCCACGGCCTGAGGCAACTGGCCGAACGGTGGGCCCTGCACACCGGCTTTAACGACGCGGATACCGGACGGTTGCTTGCCGGGCTGGATGAGGCTTTGGCCAACATCCACCTGCATGCCTATGGAGGTCGTCCCGGTCCCGTCCGGATCGAGATCAGACAAACCGGAGAGGAACTGATTTTTGAGCTTTTCGACCAAGGAAAAGCCTTCGCGCCCGAACGGATTGTCAGCCGTCTCCCCGGGGAGATTGGCCAGGGAGGCTGGGGCATGCTGATGATGCAGGCTGGCTTTCACCGGATCGAACGTCGAAGGGCAGGGGATAAAAATATCCTGCTTCTCGCGCGCACCCTTCCGGGCAAAAAAGGAGGGTGATGAGACTCACTTTCTGGGGCACCCGGGGCAGTATTCCCTCCCCCTCGACCGCGGAGATTCCCACGCATCAGTACGGCGGGGACACAACCTGCGTCAGCGTGGCTTGGGGGAAAGACGAATTGCTTATCATCGACGCCGGCTCCGGCCTCCGCCAAGCCGGCCGCACCTGGATCCAGTCGAAGAAGAAATCGTTCACCTTCCTCTTCACCCATGCCCATTGGGATCATCTGCAGGGATTTCCTTTTTTCACCCCCGCTTTTTTTGAGGACGTGTCCATTCAGATTTACTCTCCGCGGCTTCCCGGTGCCCCGGCCGGAAACCTGATAGAAAAAGCCCTCCACGCCCAGCAGTGCGAACCCTTCTTTCCCGCCGGATTTCCCCAGCTCCGCGCCAGGATTTCCTTTGCGGAAATCGAGCCCGGGCAACCCGTCCGGATCGCCTCTCCCTCCGGGGACCTGCACATCCGATCGGCTGCCGTTTCGCATCCCGGAGGATGCCTGGCCTATCGGCTGGAACATGACCGCCGCTCCCTGGTCTTTGCCACGGATAACGCGGAATCGTCTTTGGCTCTCCGGAGGCCGTGGCAACTTCAGCCAAAGCCGTCCGGCTATTTTTCAATTCCTGGCTGAGGATTTTTTCCGTCTCCATCCATCGTCCGCTCCGGTCAATCTTCCCTGACCGGCAATTCATCAACGTGACTTCCGCCAAGCCGTCGCGGAAAGGGGAGGCCTTGAGATATTTGGGCGGGATGGCGACCTCGCCGCGCAGGTTTAGATAACCCCATGCGCCCTGCTCCTGGAACAAAATCAGCTCTTGGGAAGCGTCCAGCACCGCCTCGTATTTTGGGGGAGCCAGATAATTGTCCCGGGTGTTGATCAGGGCCCACTTTCCGCCGGAGGAGGCGGGCACCTGTAAATCGATTCTTTTCGAAAGTTTTCCATAAATCTCCGGCAGCCCCGGCAACTGATCAGCCTTGTTCACCACATTCGGCGCCCCTCCGATCTGCACCGCTGCCACGCCCTGCCGGAAGGGCCGGGCATCGGAATAAAACGGAGCGATTGCCCAGTTTCCCTCGCGGTTGAGGTAACCCCATTTGGCGCCTTGTCGCGCGGGAGCCAATCCCTCGCTGAACAACCCCACCCAGTCAAACCTCGCCTGTCCCACTTTCCTCCCTTGGGTGTCCAGTAAAGCCCACCGGGGGCCACGGCGAACCCCCGCCCTATCCTCGGTAAACGGCCATGCCCAGTCCCACGGCTCCGGCCAAACCTTGCTGCCGGTCTCATCCAGATAGACGAATTTTTCGCCCTCCAAGCCAAGCCTTGGGGCGTGCTCCGCTCCACGGGAAACCGCGCCTGCGATTCCCAGCAAACAAATCCACGCCATCCACTTTTTCACCATGAAATCATCCTCCGACGACCCATGGGCGAAAAGGGTCGGAAGGCATGTTCTGGGACAGTCGGAGAATAACCTGTGCGCAAAAGAGCCCCTCTTGTTCTTCCGCTTGCCCCCCCTATCCTCCTCTCATGCCTGTCGACCCGGACCAGAAAAAAATTGGCGAAGAACGCACGGCCCGATCCCCTCTCTGGCGGGGAGTCTATGCCCTTGGCTCTCTTGACCTGGCCATCCTGCTCCTCATCACCCTCACGGGAGTCTGCGCCGCCGCCACATTTCTTGAATCAGGCTTCAACGCCCGCGTGGCACGTGCCTATGTCTATGGCTCCCCCTGGTTCAACCTGTGGCTCCTCCTCCTCTGTCTCAACCTCATCTGTTCCGCCGCCACCCGCTGGCCGTGGCAACGTCATCACGCCGGATTCGTCATCACCCACGCCGGCATCATCACCCTGCTTGGCGGGGCCTTGGTGGGTCGGGCCCGCGGATTCGAGGGGTCCATCGATCTTTTT
>RGGS01000278.1 GCA_010024525.1 Verrucomicrobiota bacterium
CGTGACCGTGTGATCCACCACGACCCCGTCTTCGAGCGTATCGCGCAGCTTCAGGACCTTCCGGTCGGGGCTCAGGCTCAACACTTCCGCCCGGTGCGGAATCACCGTGTGTTTCACCCAATCCGCATCGGTGGATCCCGCCCGGCAGTAGGCCTCGAGGTAGTTCACCTCGATCACCTTGCCCGGCAGGTGCTCGCCCTCGATGTACAGCCAATGCGGTGCCTTGAAGCGCAGGGTCAGCGAATCGGCTCGGGCGACGAAAATCATCACCATCACGACCGCCCAGAGGGACAGGCTCTTCCAGAGCGACAGGCCCAGGCGTCTGCGGGTCGCATTCGGGGGAATCATGTCCCATTGAGTCCATGACAGGCACTCGGGTGCAAGGGTTTGCGCCACGGGTTGTGACGTCGCACCAAGAGACTCCAATCGATTCGACTGCAGGCTTGATCGACACCCTGCTGATCGGTACCCCGTCGGGCCGGTCCCTGCGCGGTGTTCACCGGCGTCTGCAATCGTCAGTCCAGCGGATCAGGGTTCGAGGCCTGTCTGACCTGCATGACGGATGGGGCGTGATTGGACGTGGGCCGGAGGTATCGATCCGATGACGCGATTTTGTCCGCACTCAAACGGCTGAGAATCGTTGATGGATCCCCTTCCGAAGAGTTTCGGTCGCCCATCGAGTCGCTCAGGCTTTTCAATTGGTATTTTGATTGCTTGACTCACGGTTGATGGGGGTCAAAAAACCGAAAATCGAGGAACCTGATGAACTTTGGCTCATGAAACTGCCATCCCCTCGCCGTGCCTCCTGTGGGAGTCTGCTCATCGCTTTGTTGGTTTGTGGCGCAACGCCCGGCTTGACCCAAGCGGGGACAGTGCCGGCGACGGAAATTCCGGACGGTTCACGGGTATCGCTCCAGACGGTGGGTGTGTTCCCAAACCTCCAGATGCCGGCTGCCATGGAACTGTCGGGAGACCGGGCCTATGTGCTGGATTCGAAAGGACTCTCGATCTTCGACATCTCCCGACCCGATCGACCCGAAATGCTCGGAACGACCCCAGCCTCCGGGAATTTCCTCGCGCTGGGGGACGGCCTTGCGTTGGTGGGTGTTCCCGGAAGCTTCTCGGTGATCGATGTTCGGAACCCGAGCCATCCCACGAACGTCGCTCAGCATTCGGTGAGAATGCAGGTGAGCATGACCGCGAGCGTAGCGCTCACGGGCCTCGCGATGAATGGCAGACTGGCCTATGTGGGTTTCCCGGGAGGCGGGTTGATGGTTTACGACCTGTCCGATCCGGCAAAACTGGAGTTTCGGGGCGGCTTGAACCCCTCCGGAGACCCGGGTTTCAGCGGGTACGGCGGGGGCGGAATCACGTCGCTGCACGAGGAACATGTCGTGGTCACGCAGACCGATTTCTACGGACCAACGCGCACGCCCAAGGCTCCTGATGGGGTGAGGTTGGTAAAAAAAGAATCGCTTCTGTCCGGCAAAATCCTCACCGACAATCCACCGAGCTTCTGGATCCAAGGTGTACTGGCCGGGAGGACAGGCGACACAAGACCCGGAAAAGCCGCTGGTTTTGGGCGACTTCTCCTGGTGCCCGCCGGAGCCCTGGGACTCATGGTCTTCGACCTGAGCTCGACCCTTCCCGATCGGCAGTACTTCCCCAAAGGGCCCGCCCTGGATGTCAGCGTCAGCGGCTCCAGAGCGTTTCTGGCCTGTGGCAGTGAAGGGGTGAATATCGTCGATGTCGGTCAACCGGAAGCGCTCCGGAGCCTTGGCGGTCAGGCGCTCAAGGCCTCCGTGAATCAGGTGAGAACGCGGGGAGATTTCATCTACGCCCTGACCGGTGACAACGAAATCCAGATCCTTCGGATGATCCCCGAGACCACTCCGTTGAAGCGGCAGACGATCACCTGGTCCACACCGATTGAGATCGTGGAGAATCCTCGGGTCCCACTGGTCGCCAAGAGCTCCAGCGGGCTGCCGATCCACTTCAAGGTGCTGGGCAGCAGTCCGATCAAGGTTGAGATCAAAGAAGAGACGGAGTCCGAGTACATCAGGACGGGTCCACTGATGCCGATCCTGAAGACCCCCACGTATGTGGGAAACATTTCCTCCCAATTCGGGTTGATACTCCGGCCGAACATCCTGCCCATCACCGTCGATATCCTCGCCTCCCAGGTAGGGGACCACGAGTACCTGCCGACCGAGAGTCGGCGGACCATCACGTTGGTTTTCGCCACACGGATCGCGATCGAACCGGACCCCTCGGATCCGGACCGGAGCGTCTTGGTGAAGATCCCCACCACCGAGGCCGTGAGTTACGTCGGAAGCACCGGTTGGTCCGAAACGAAACCCGCCTACCGGATCGAAGGCAGCACAAACCTCGTGGAGTGG
>RGGS01000279.1 GCA_010024525.1 Verrucomicrobiota bacterium
GGATGATGTCACGAATGTGAATCAGATAATCTGGATCCGGGCAGTACCCTGAGGCGAGGATGCCGGAGACAAACTTTAAACCTGATTTCTCGCCGACATATTTCCGGTAGCGATCGTTGGAGAGCAGGAAATCGGCGTAGCCCTTGAAACCAGCGGAGAGATTGGGGTAAGCGCGGAAGTCAGCGGTGGTATCCACGCCGCTATCACGGGTGGGCATATTCAGGGCGCGGGCTCCCGTCCAGCTATCGAAGGCTTTCATGCCAAAATAGTTGTTATATTCCTTGGCCAGGATGCTGTTGCCGTAACCGGATTCAAAAATAGCCATGGCTAAAACCGCAGAGGCGGGAATTTGGGTTGCGGTCTGGATGGTCATGGCCTCCGGTATCGCGTTTTCCAGGAATTTTCTTTGCCGGCCATTGGCCGAATCGAGAATCTTGGAAATGCGGGTGGCCAAGCCAAGTACGTCGGTGGTGGAGGAACTTTGGGAGGCGATCAACCGTGCAATCCGCATATCCCGCTCCTCCAATTCCCGCCGTTGGGCCAATCGGTTCTGGAGGGATGTCCATTTTTCCTCAAGGTAGCTTTTGGAGAGGGCAGCGGAGAAGCGGGTGACCCCGATGAGGGAAAAAACGGCCACCCCAAAGAGGACCAACCACAGAAGGTTGGAGACCACGAGGGTTCCGAAAAGGCCAAGCCGAAAACGTGCCTTTTGGTGGAACGTTTTTTTGGCGATGGCCTGGGTCAGATCTACGACCTGAGGCATGCTTTTAATCTAGGAGGGGACCGCGGTTCGTCAACCCACTCGAGGAATTATACTTATTATCTTAAAGCAATGAAAGACAATTACTTGCAGAAATTTATTGCGAAGCGGACTTTGTTGGAGGGTAAAGAATAGAGGCAAGAATCGAGATCGTTAAAACAGCCAGAACGAATCCCAACGTGATGGGAATGGGCAAGTGGTACCATGCGGAAAGCAGCATTTTTGTTCCAATGAAGGCCAAAATGACTGCCAAACCGACATTGAGATAGGTGAAAAGCTTAAGCAGTCCCGCGATGGCAAAATAAAGGGCGCGGAGTCCCAGAACAGCGAAGGCATTGGAGGTCAGGACGATGAAGGGGTCGCGAGTGATGGCCAAGATGGCTGGAATCGAGTCGATCGCGAAGACCAAGTCGGTGGTGCCGAGTGCCAAGAGGACCAGGAAAAGGGGTGTCGCGGAGAGGTGTTTGTGGTGGGAGTCGCGCACAAAAAACCGGCTGCCGTGAAATTCCGGGGTGACGGGCATCCATCGACGGGCGAGCCGGACGAGGGGATTTTGGTCGGGTTGGACTTTTTCCTCGCCCCCACGCAGCAGTTTGATTCCGGTGTAGATGAGCAGGGCGCCAAAAATATAAATCAGCCAGTGGAAGCGGTTGATCAGGGCGATGCCGGTGAAGATGAAAATCGCCCGCAGAAACAAGGCCCCGATGATGCCCCAGAAAAGGGCGGGGAACTGCGCGCGCTCGGGCACGGCGAAGTAGCGCAACAAAACCGCAAAGACGAAGACGTTGTCCACGCTGAGCGAAAGTTCAACGATGTAGCCGGTAAAAAATTCCATTGCGGGGTGAACCCCAAGGGTGAAAAGAATCAGACCCCCGAAGGCGGTGGCGAGGGCAACCCATCCTGCCGTGGCCTGGAGGGATCGCTTGAGGTCGACCGGTCTGGGATCGCGGTGAAAGAGGATTAAATCGGTGGCCAAAAGAACCAGCACGAGCGGGCCGAAGGCGAGCCATCCCAGATGCAGATTCTGCAATTCCATTCCACCTAGGTAGCAGGGCAAGAGGGGAAGGCCAAGGAAGAGTCAGTCCGAGCGTGACAGAAGGGGAGGGACGAGGGCACTTTGGATGGCATGAGCAGCAAATCTTTGGAAGGGAAAGTTGGTCTGGTATTTGGCGTGGCGAACAAACGCAGCATTGCCTGGGGCATCGCCAAGGCCTGGGCGGATGCGGGAGCCAAACTGATTTTTAATTACCAAGGGGAGCGTTTGAAGGAAAACGTGGAAGAGCTGGCCGCCACCTTCGGAGCCGACACCCCGGTGGCTCCGTGTGATGTGAGCCGAGATGAGGACCTCTCGAAGTTCTTTGATTTTGTCAAAGGAAAGGCCCCCCGAGTTGATCTTCTGCTGCACAGCGTGGCTTTTGCACCCAAGGAGGCGTTGGAAGGGAACTTTGTCGACACTTCTCGGGAGGCGTTCCGGGTGGCCCATGACATCAGCGCATATTCGCTTGTGGCGGTGACCCGCGCCGCGGCCCCGCTCATGGCGGCCGGCGGAAGCGTGGTGACGATGAGTTATTATGGGGCGGAGAAGGTTGTGCCGCATTACAATGTGATGGGTGTGGCCAAGGC
>RGGS01000280.1 GCA_010024525.1 Verrucomicrobiota bacterium
GCCGGGCCCGGGCCCGGCCTCTAATGCCGAAAATGACGCCGGCCGGTGAAGATCATGGCCACCCCCAACCGATCCGCCGCCGCAATCACCTCCGGATCCTTCACACTCCCCCCCGGCTGGATGGCCGCCGTCGCCCCGGCCTGGGCGGCCGCCTCCAACCCATCGGGGAAAGGAAAAAAGGCGTCCGAAGCCACCGCACTTCCCTTTAAACTCAACTTGGCCTCCCTCGCCTTCCAGACCGCAATCCGCGAGGCATCCACCCGTGCCATCTGACCGGCCCCGATACCCAGCGTCCGATCCTCCGCCGCATAGACAATCGCGTTCGATTTTACGTGGCGCACCACCTTCCAACCAAAACGCATCGCCCGAAGCTCTGCTTCCGTTGGCTTCCGATTGGTCACAACTTTCCACGCCTTGTCATCATCTCCCGCTCCTCACTTTCTTGCACAAGAAGCCCATCTCCCCGGATGCTCCGAAAGTCGTATCCCAAAGTCCCCTTTTCATGATTTTCAATCAGCCTCAGATTCTTTTTGGCCTGCAGGATCTTCAGCGCCTCGGGTGTGAAGGATGGCGCTAGGATGACCTCACTAAAAATCTCGGCGATGGCCCGGGCCGTCTCCCCATCCAACGGCCTGTTGGTCACAATGATCCCGCCAAACGGGGCTTGTCGATCGGTCGCATAGGCCTTTTCCCATGCCTCGAGCAGTTTTTTTCCCGATCCCACCCCGCATGGGTTGGTGTGCTTGAGAAAAAGGATCCGTATAAGGCCGCCTTTTGGTGCGGATTCTCACCGTATCGAAGGGACTGGGCGCGACGCCGAACCATTCCCGCCGACTCCTGCAACACCGGTTGATCAGGTTCGGCCAACCGGGTCAGATAGGAACCGATGAGATGATCGTAGTGGGCGGTGTGACGGAAAACCTTGGCCGCCAGTTTACGACGGGTAGCTGCTGCAGTGTCGCCGTGAACCTCAATCTCTTTCTGCACCATCGCGTAATCAGACGGATCGGTCACCACCGTCACCGCCTCGTGGTTCTTGGCGGCGCTCCGGAGCATGCTGGGCCCGCCAATATCGATGTTTTCGATCGCCAAATCGGTCGTGCAGTCCGGTCGGGCCACCGTCTGCTCAAAGGGATAAAGGTTCACCACCACCAGATCGATGGGGGAAATCTGATGCTTGGCCGCTTGTTCGCGGTGGGTGGCCAGATCCCTTCGCTGCAGAAGCCCGCCGTGCACTTTGGGATGAAGGGTTTTGACCCGGCCATCCATCATTTCAGGAAATCCCGTGTAGTCGCTCAATTCGACCACCTTCACCCCCGCCTCCCGCAGCGTCTTGGCCGTGCCCCCGGTGGAAATCAGTTCCACCCCGCGTCCAGCCAGGAATTTGGCAAACTCCAGCAAACCCGTTTTATCGGAAACGGACAGCAGTGCCCGGCGAATTCCCTTCTCCGCACTCACCCTAGCAACCGGACCCTTCCATCGCCCTTCACGATTCTGCCGATCTCATAACATCGCACCGCCCTCTTCACCTTCGCGCTATCGGCTCGGGAAACCACCACGATCATGCCGATCCCCATATTGAAAGTCCGATAAGCCTCCGCCGTCTTCAACCTTCCCTTCTCCACCAACAGACGAAAAAGCGGCGGCACCTTCCAACTCTTCAGAAAAATCTCCGCTCCAGTGCCCTTGGGAAAGATCCGGGGCGGATTATCGATCAAACCGCCGCCGGTGATATGGGCTGCCCCTTTAATTTTCGCCCTCTTGGCGATCTTGAGCAGCGCCGGACGATAGTTCGGATGCACCGCCAGCAACAGTTCCCCCAGCCTTTGCGACGCGCCGGGCACCCGGCTTCCCATCCCCAACCGTGCCCTCTTAAAAAGAATATCCCGGGCCAGCGTGTAGCCGTTGGTCTGCAACCCGTTCGAAGGGATCCCCAGAATCACGTCTCCCGGACGGATCGATCTTCCATCCGTGGCCTTTCCTTTCTCCATTACACCGACGATGGACCCGACCAAATCGTAATCCTTCCCTTGGTAAATGCCCGGCATCTGGGCTGTCTCTCCTCCAATCAGGGCGCAATTCGCCTTGCGGCAACCCCGCACCAATCCCGAAAGAATCTGCCGGAAAATCTTGGGATCCAGTTTTCCTGTTCCGATATAGTCTAAAAAGAAAAGCGGTTCGGCTCCCAAGGCCGCGATGTCGTTGACGCAGTGGTTCACCAGATCCTCGCCGATGGTCTGATGCCGGCCCAGTTGGTGGGCCACCTTCAACTTGGTCCCCACCCCGTCGATGCTCGCCACCAAAATCGGGTGCCGATACCCGCGGATTTTTCCGTCGAAACATCCGCCAAACCCACCGATGCCCCCGATGACCC
>RGGS01000029.1 GCA_010024525.1 Verrucomicrobiota bacterium
TCCGCCATTAATCTCAGCGCCTCCGCCTCGTTCAACCGGTCGTTTGCCTTGATCGCATGCCGGCAGACCGTTTTGGCAATCACTTCCTCGCTCAGTTTGCGATCCTTGCGAGTCCCGGTCCCACCCGTCTCCAAGTCCGCTACCACCCCCCGCACAAACTCCTCCACCGCCAAAGTCCGGATCCGGGGCGGCAAGGCATCCACCAAAAAGGCATTCCCGCCCATGGACGATATTCCCAAACCCACCTTCGCGAGTTGCTCCACCCGATCCTTCAGAAATGAAGCCTGCAACGGCGAAAATTCCAGGGTCACGGGATAAAGGAGCTTTTGGCCTTGCACTTCCTCCTGCGCCACCTGTCGCAAAAGCTGCTCGAAAAGAATCCTCTCATGGGCCGCATGCTGGTCGATCAAGACCACTCCTCCGTCTTTCTCCGCCACCAGATACAGGTGACCCACGATTCCCAGAAATCTCCAGCCGGTGGGGATGCCCGGCGTGCTCTCCACCTTCAATTCCAACGAACCACCCGTGGCTGCGATCGCCATCGGTTCCCGGGCAGGCAAAGTCACCGCAGGTTGATGGGCCATCGGGGAGAGGGTCATCGAGGGGGTAAATCCGTTGGTCGTCATCGTGGGCATCGGCAAGGGACCGACCGACCCTCCCCGAAGCACCTCCGCCACCGCTCCGCTGACAAAGCGCCGGACATCCCTGTCCTGCCGAAACCGAACTTCCCTCTTCGATGGGTGCACATTCACATCCACTCCGGATGGATCCATCTCCAGAAAAAGCACCGTGATGGGGAAACGTCCCCGCATCAACGCGTTGTGATATCCCTCAAGCAAAGCCGCATTCAGGCTCCCGCTCTGAACCGGACGTGAGTTCACAAAGAGGATCTGTTCGGCCCGCGTCGCCCGATTGACCCCGGGTCGCCCGATGTACCCATGGAGATGCATTCCGCCATCCCGGACGTCCACCGGTAGAAGCGACTCTCGCCAATCTCGTCCAAACACCGCTGCCAACCTCTCCTCCAGATCCCCGCGGGCGGTGTCCTGCCAAAACACGGCCCCGTCCCTCCGCAATACCCAACCCACATCCGGCCTTGCCAGCGCCGCCAACTTCACCCCGTGCTCGATATGCCCCCATTCCGTCTCCTCGGTCCGGAGAAACTTTCTTCTTCCCGGCACATGGGCGAACAGTTGACGTACTTCGATACTCGTGCCCGCCGGACAACCCGCCGATCCGGCCCGGACAATCTTCCCCCCGTCGATCACCACCTCCGTGCCCTCCATCGCCTCCGGCTCCCTGGTCCTTAAGGTGAAACGGCTCACCGAAGCAATGCTCGGCAAAGCCTCCCCGCGAAACCCAAAGGTCTGGATCTTCAACAGATCGGAAGCATCACGGATCTTGCTCGTGGCATGACGTTCGAGGGACAACAAGGCATCTTCCGGCCCCATGCCATGACCATCATCCGTCACCCGGATGAGCGACCGTCCTCCACGCTCCACCGAAATCTCAATTTTTTTGGCGCCGGCATCCAGGGAGTTTTCCACCAGTTCTTTGACCGCCGAGGCGGGACGCTCCACCACCTCACCGGCCGCAATCCGGTTGGCCACCACCTCCGCCAATAGGCGGATTCTCTGACTCATGACAAAACGTCCGACCTCACCTCTCCCCACGAACACCCAGATGGGAGGTCAACCGCTCCAGTTCCGCCGAGGACGTGTACGGCAACTCGATATGACCCCGGTCGCCCGTGCCCACCACCCGCGCCCGGGTCCCTGTGGCTCTCTGCAACTTGAGCTCCAAATCCCGCCAATCGGCGATCTGTGCGCTTCGGCCTTTCTTCCGGCCTCGGCTACCACGGTTCTGACGCCGGACCAAAGCCTCGGCCTGTCGGACGCTCAACCCGCGTTTCACGACTTCCCGACCCATGGCGGTCTGGGCCGCCGGTTCACTCAATCCCAGAATCGCCTTGGCGTGACCCACGGTGATCTGCTTCGAACGCATCAGGTCCCGAACCTCATTTGGGAGGGATCGCAACCGAAGAGCATTCGCGACCGTGGCACGGTTTTTACCCACCCGTTCCGCCACCTCATCCTGCTTGAGACCAAACGTTTCGATGAGCGTGGCGTAACCATCCGCCTCTTCCACCGGATCGAGTTCCGCCCGCTGGAGATTCTCGATCAGAGCCAGTTCCAGAACCTGCTGGTCGGTGGCCGCCCGCACAATGGCCGGAACCTTGCTGAGGTTCAGCTTCCGTGCCGCCCTCCAACGTCGCTCCCCTGCGATCAACTCATAACCCGATCCCTTGGGGGAGCGCCGGACAATCAAAGGCTGAAAGATTCCGCGGGTACGAATCGAGTCGACCAGCTCGGCTAAGTTTTCCTCGGCAAAGACCCTCCGAGGTTGCAGGGGGCTAGGTGCAACTTCCGAGATGGAAAGCTGTAGAATCCTCTCCCCCTCCTCGACCCTTACGGCGGGGGAGTTGATGGCCGCAGTTGGGACGGGAGTTCCCTGCGTGCTTCCCAAAAGCGCCCCCAAGCCCCTTCCGAGTGGTGATTTGGCCATTGTCTCTACGGTAAATTTTCACCGCCCCTCGTCAACCTGTCTAACTCCGCACGGCAAATAACCTTGGAAGAATTTTTTCAAGAGCGCCGGAAAACCCCCAGCCAAAGACGACCCCAATCCAAAGCTCACTCCCCCCCTACCTTTTTCCCGCCTTATAACCAAATAGTCGGCGCCTTTGAATAAGCTTGGCCACCGGCGCGGGGACATTTTCCTGCCAACCGGACTTCCCGCTTCGGATATTGCGCAGGATCTCGGAACTCGCACAGGCCGGCAGATCTTTCTCCGTTCCACTCAAATCCACAATCTTTCCTCGCCGTACCAAGAACTCATGAATCTCACGAATCGGTTCCGGAACCCGGAGGGTATGCCCGGTGACAAACTTGCCGTCTGCCGGGTCATATCCCGGATGCACCAGCAGTTTTACCCCCGGGAGAAACAGTCTCCCCATCGCCTCCAGAATTCCGCCAGGCAGATCACTGTAAAACTGCTCCTCCAGCATCTTACTCAAGAGAGGCACGCCGATAACAAACCCCACCGAACCCTTGGTCCTTTGGGTCAGATACTGGGCCAATCGGTGGAACCGAAAGACGTTCGTTACCATGACGTTCCTTTTGAGTTCTCCCAGGCAATCCACCCGGTCCAGAAAGTCCTCCACTCCCGCCTTTCGGTTTCGCACCAGGTTCCTCATGGTGATTTCACAAACCTCCACAATCTCCTTCCCCTTGTTCGCAGGATCCGACCGGAAGACCGCCGAGGCCTTCGACATCATCCGCAGGTGGAAGTTGGTGATGGGTCGATAGTGCCCGCGGAGAAGAAGAATGGATTTTCCATAGAAACAGTCCTCCGCCTCCATATTCTGACCCGTGGCGGCAAAGAGAGCCACGGGGGTCAATTGGTGATGAACCATCTTCAGGCTGACCAGTCGGTTATCCACCCTTTCGAAAGGCGGTCCGCTAAAATCAACCATATCCACCTCCAGTCGGCCTGGCCGAATTCCATCCATAAGGTGGGTCAGGATCTGTTCGGGGCTACGCCAGTGTTTGAACGCGGCGTAAATCAGATTCACCCCCAGAATACCCAGCACCTCCATCTGCTCGGCGTTGGTGTCATCCAGCAGGCGGACATGGAGAACGATTTTGGCGGGGGCGGTGTTCGGGGCGGTCTGAAATAAAACTCCCATCCATCCTTTGCCGTCTCCGGGAAACTTGTGGCTTCGGGCAGCCACCGTGTCGGCAAAAGCGAAAAAGGAGCTTCGATTTCCCCTCTCCTGCCCCAAACGCTCCAGCAAAAGCTCATACTCATGTTCGAGCATTTCCTTCAAACGTTCGCGGGATACAAAGCGGTGTGCGGTGCCGTAGATTGCATTGCTGAAGGTCATGTCATAGGCCGACATGCTCTTGGCCACCGTGCCGGCCGCCCCGCCCGCCTGAAAAAACCAGCGGGCCACTTCCTGCCCCGCACCAATCTCTGCAATCGTGCCATAGTGCCGGCCGGAGAAGTTAATCTCCCGCGCCTTCTCGTCCGGCGTGAGGATATGGGAGAGTTTGCTCACGCTTTGGCCCGACTGACCCATGGATTTCCTTGGATCGAGAATCGCCAAGGGAAATGGGCGGCTGGACCGGCGTAGTTCACCCCGACACGCCGACCCCGCTCGATCTGGGAATGCCTCAAACGCATCCCGTCATCCTCGATTCGAATCGGACCAGAGACAAGATCACATCCGTCCCAACTCATCTTGATTCCAAGAGCCTGCGCCAACGCTCCCGGACCGGCCCCGACTCTGGGATCTCCCGGGACACATTTTCTGCGGCGAGCCATCCTCTCATGACCCTCCACCGGCTCCACCCCACGGATCAACACCGCCGCCGCGATGCCCTCCGGAGCCGTCACAACGTTCAACATCCGGTGCAGGCCATAGCATAGATATATATAGGCTGTGCCAGGGGGACCAAACATCGTCTTGTTTCTGGGGGTCTGCCCTCGCCACGCATGGGAGGCCCGGTCCCGCGGTCCCCCATAGGCTTCGGCCTCCACAATCCGGGCAGCGCAACCATCCCCTGGAATGCGGATGATTTTCCCCAAAAGATCGAGCGCGACTTTCACCGGATCTTCCCGGGCGTAAAAAGATCGGGGAAGAAACTTGGTCCGCATCATGCCCGCGGGCCAAACAGGGCTGTACCGATCCTCACCAGGGTGGCCCCTTCGGAGATGGCCACGCCATAGTCGTGGCTCATGCCCATCGAAAGTTCAGGCAAGGCCACTCCACTCTCTTGCTCCAGACGGTCCCGGATCTCCCTGAGTTTCCGGAAAAACGGCCGGGCGTTCTCTGGTTCCTCGCGAAAGGGAGGGATCGCCATCAATCCCTGAACCTCTAGGCGGGAAAAGGGCCGGACTTGAGCCAGAAGTTCCGCAGCCTTTTCCGGAGCACATCCGTGTTTGGCCGCCTCGCCGCCCACATTGACCTCCAGATAAACCCTGAGCCTCTTGCCTGACGCTTCGGCTCTCTTTTGCAACTCAGCGGCCATTTCCAACCGATCCACCGACTCGATCACATCAAACCACTCCACCGCCTCCTTGGCCTTATTGGTCTGTAACCCCCCGATGAAGTGCCACTCCCCACCGGAGGGCATTTCCGGGATCTTGACCCGGGCCTCCTGTACGCGGTTTTCCCCGAAGATCCGTTGCCCACAGTTCCACAGAGCCCTGAGCTTCTCAGGGTCCTGCTTTTTGCTGACCGCCACCAGTCGGACCAACGAGGGATCCCGACCCGCCTTCTCCGCGGCCTTCCGGATTCCTTCGCTTAGGGCGTAATAGTTTTCCTCAAGTCTCATGGGAATGATTAGTTAAGCTTGGATTGCATTGGTGATAAGTAACAGTAATAATACGCATCGCCATGCAAGTAGAATCTTTTCGCGTGTTTCGCGATCTCGTCGAGACCCGTTCTTTCAGCCGCTCTGCGTCGCTCAACAACATCACCCAGTCGGCTGTCAGCCAGCAACTGCGCTCAATTGAACTTCGCCTCAGGGTTCCCCTGCTGGAACGAACCAGCAAGCAGTTTGCCCTTACCCGTGAGGGCCAACTTCTTTACGAGGCCAGTCGGGATATTATCGCCCATTACCAACGTTTTCAACACCAGTTGGAGGAAATGCGCAATATTATCTCTGGGACGATCCGTCTGGTGGCCGTCCCTAGTCTGGGAATCCACGAACTCCCCCCCTACATCAAGGAGTTCTTAAAAAACTTTCCCCTGGTCAAAATCCAGGTGGATTATCGCAGGGCCAACGAGGTGTACGAATCCGTGGCTGATGGCGAAGCGGATGTCGGGTTGGTCGCCTTCCCCTCCCCACGCAAGGGGCTCAAGGTGGAGACCTTCAAAAAAGACACCTTGCAGGTGATCTGTGCCCCGGGACACCCCTTGATTAAAAAAGGAACCATCCATCTTTCCGATTTGGCCAACTGCAAGATTGTCTCCTTGGCCCCCGACATGCCGACCCGGCAGGGCTTGGACCGCATCCTTGCCGGGCGGGGCCTCAAGTTCCAACCCAAGATGGATTTCGACAACGTGGAAACCTTAAAACACGCGGTGGAGATCGATGCCGGAGTGGCCTTCCTGCCTCATTCCGCCGTGGCCGCAGAGTTGGCCGCCGGTAAGTTAACCGCCCTCCCTTATCACGGACCGGAGATTATCCGGCCCTTGGGCGTTGTCTCCCGCACCAGCCGGGTGCTCTCGCCCGCCGTCAAAAGATTCCTCAAGGCGCTCAAGGCTCCCCGGTCCTCGGAGGCCAAGGAGGAGGCCAAAGCTTGAAACCAACGGTTCCCGCAAAAAAGATCACCGCCCAGGAGAGGGCCTTTGAAAGCATGCGTTCCCAGGGATTGCGGATGACTTCCCAAAGGAGGGCCATCACAGAAGTTGCCTTCGGCAGCAAGGATCACTTCACCGCCGAGGCCCTTTTGACCCGCTCCCGGGAGCGGGATCCCAAAGTTTCACGTGCGACGGTTTACCGCACGCTTGCCTTTCTCGTCCGTGGCGGACTCATCCGTCAGGTCGGACTGGGCCAGCAACCCCCGCAATATGATCCCAACTTTGCCGATGCCCCTCGCCACGGCCACTTTCTATGCGTGGATTGCCACAAAGTGATTGAGTTTCACGATCACTGCCTCGATGTGCGTGAATCCATCGTCACCAAGGATCACGGCTTCACCCCCCAAAGGGTGAGTCTGCAGATTGAGGCCTCCTGTGACTCTTTGCGCGAAAAAGGTGTCTGCCCCCACCGAAACACCGCGTCCCCTTCCTAGAATGTGATTTTCAAACCCGCATACCAGTTGCGGGGCATGGCCGGATCAATTCCGTCTCCGCGGATGCGGGCATAGTACTGCTTGTTGAAAAGATTGTTAATTCCCCCGACCAGGCTGACGTACTCGTTCCACAGCCTCGCCTCCCACGTGAGATCCCAAACATTGTAGGCCGGAATCAATCGTGAGTCGGAACCCGTGAGATTGTTGTCACTCGCATAGCTATGCCCGACATAGTTCCCCAGCAGGGAGGCCTTGACCTTGGACTGCCACTCGTAAATCAGACCGGTTTTATAGACGTAGTTGGATAAGTATTGCGGCGTTTTCCCCTCGTTTGGACCGCTGATAAAATTTCCGTTTTGCAGGGTCAGGGCCGTATAAAAAGAAACTGACCCGTATTCGTGGGACCACCCGGCGGTTGTCTCGCCTTCCGGATTTCCGTGAAGCATCTCGTCCGCCACCCCCACGAGATCGACCTGCAGGAGAAAGTCCCAACCGTAGACACGGGACCGTCCCGAGTTGCTCACCGTATTCACACCTCCTTGCGCCGTCTCTCCAATTTGATTCGAGTAGTCGACGCAGAACCCGCTCGTGTCGAACGTCAACCAATCCGTAGGGGCTCCCCGCAGCCCCGCCTCATAGTTCCAGACGGTCCCCTCTTGCAAATTACCGGAAACTCTGATGTTTGGACCGGTGGGGACGGCTTGGGCAAACGTCGGGGGACGATAGGCCTCGGAAACGTTGGCATAGACCGCCATTTCGGGAGGAAGCCTGTATTCCAACCCCAACCCGATCAGAGGCACGAAGTTATTCTGGGTTTGGGTTCCAATAGGTTGCCCCGCCGCGAATTTGGACTGGTTGATCTTCTCATCCACCGATTGCCAGATGTTTTCCATACGAAAGCCGGGCACCACGGAGAGATCCCCCCAAGTGAATTTGTTTTCGATAAAAAAAGGGGCATACCAGACAGAGCGATCGCTTTGGTTTCGAATTTGTCCAGTGTTCGACGTCGGTGTCGCACCCCGTTGGTCGGTTCGGGGGGAGGTGGTGTTGTAGACCATACAACCTGCCGTGAGTGTTTGCGTCGCCTCGCCCAAATTCCAGTCCCAGCGCCAACGGGGTTCCATGCCCCAGGTGTAAAACTGCTGGGTCTCCAGTTGGGTGGTTTGCAGGGTGGGCAGTGTGCCGAATCCCCCGCCCCTCATACCCGTTCAACTTGAAATACCAACGGTGCTGGGTGTCAGCATCCAAGGCCATCGTGAGATTCCCATTATTGAGATCGTATTGACTGTTGGCCTCCCTGAACCCCTGGGACTGCCGGTGATTGAACCAGCCGTAATAGCCCACATGGTCCACGGTTCCCCCGACGGCATTGAAACTTGAGATGTAGTCGTAACTTCCTCCCATGGTAATCGATTCGGCGCCAAATGTTTTGTTTAAGGGTGGTTTTTTCATCACAAAGTTAATCGCTCCCGCGGGTTGAGGCCCGTACATCAGCGCCGCTCCTCCCCGGATAAACTCCATCGTCTCGAGAGGGTACGTCGGAGGAAGATAGTAAGCCTCGGGGTACCCGATCATATCCGCCTGAATCGGAATGCCGTCTTCCAGCACTTGAAAGCTCTGCAATCGATGCGGATCAAATCCCCGATAGGCCATACTGGTTAAAGTTGTGTTTTCCTCCGGCACGACCAAACCCGGAGTTGTGGCGGTGATCTGTCGCCAATTGTCATCCTTTACCTCCGGCAAATAGTGCGCATCGATGTTCGAAGTCCTCTTTCCCGCATTGATCCGTGTGCCCTCCACATCTGGCAAAAAAGGCAGCCTGGTCTGAACATCATAGTCTGCTTGGACCTCCACCTCCTCCAATCGTAAGGCATCGCTTGGCCCGACATATTTTAAGGGAGGAGATGGCTTGTTTGTTTCGGCAGCCGTTTGCGCCATTGAAACACAATGTCGATTGGCGAACTTTTTGCTCGAGGCGGATCCCTTATGTGGGTTTTGCTGGGCTTTTCGTTCGTCGCCTTTGCGGTCTCCGTCGAGCGCATTTTGACGTACACCTATTACGGCTTCACCCCGGATCGTTGGTTTGACTCCATCCTGCAAAAAATCCGCACCTCCGGCGCTTCCTCCACCCTTCCCCAGGTCACCCAATGCCGTCATCCCGTAGCCCGCATCGTGCAAACCTACTTGGAACAACTCGACCGCCCGGCCAAAATTCGCGAGGACAACGTGCGGCGGGTAGGCTCCCTCGTCCTCGAATCAGTGGAAAAAAACCTGAGAATTCTCGCCGCCCTCGCCCACCTGTCCCCCTTAGTCGGACTCCTCGGAACGGTCATCGGCATGGTTTTGGCGTTCTCCCAGATCCAATCCATCCAAGGCACCGTGAAACCCTCAGACCTGGCAGGCGGAATATGGGAAGCCCTGCTGACAACCGTGTTCGGCTTGGTGGTCGCGATTCCCTGCATGGCCCTGTACCACGCTTTGGAAGCACACGCTGACAAAATCGCCCGCCGGATGGAGTGGGCGGTGACGGCTCTCGACGATCTTTTCGCCGTGTCAGCCACCCCTGGGACCGCCGCGGGCGGCCCCACTCGCCGGCGCAACTCGGGCGAGGAATTCTCCGCCATCCAGTAGCCCCATGTTTCACCGTCCCAAACGTCTTACCACCTCGATCGATATGGCCCCTCTCATTGATGTGGTCTTTCTGCTTCTCATTTTTTTCATGCTGACCTCCTCGTTCTCCCTTCCCTCCCTGCAGATCAAGCTTCCGACCGCCCATGGCCAGCCCGATTCCACCCCGGAGGTGATTCTGGTTGCGGTGGACGCCCAAGGCGCCATCACCATCCAAGGCCAACCGGTCCCGCTCTCTCTTTTTAAAGAAAAACTCCGCGTCCTATCCTCGGGACAAACAGACAGGAAAATCCATTTTCGTGGGGATCGCGGAATGGACTACGGTCTTTTTGTCGAACTGATGGACCGCGCAAGGCAAATCGGATTCATTCAATTCCACCTGGTACACGAGACGAAGAGATAGTTCATGAACCTCTGCGCCCCTTTCCGGATCGACTCATTTTTTCTTCTGGCGGGCCTGTCGGCCTCCGCCGCGCTCCATGCCAGCCTCCTCCTTTTCCCCCAACATCTCACCGTCCCCGAGGAATTCGCGGTTCAACCCTCTGATTTTTCCTTGGAAATGTCCT
>RGGS01000281.1 GCA_010024525.1 Verrucomicrobiota bacterium
CGAGCCACCGTTTGCACCGCCTGGACGCTGACCGCCGCCAGTTTGGCAATCGCCTCCTTGGGCTCCACCACGCGGCCGCGCGTCAGCATCGCATCGCCCAGCCAAAACATCTGCTGGGTGGTCCCTTCCAATCCCAGGGCAAACTGCCCGGTCGCATAATCCTTGGCCCGCTTGAGTTCCTCCGCTGCCGGCCCCTTGGCCGCCAACTGCCGTAATTCCTCGGCGATTAAATCCACCGCCTTGGTCAGATTTCCCGGCTCCAGCCCGGCAGAAATATAAAAGACCCCATCATCCCTCTGCAGGTGTGCTCCGCTTGAAACCGAATAAACTAAGCCCTGCTCCTCCCGCAGGCGTTGAAAGAGCCGGGAACTCATCGCCTCGCCCAAAATCACGCTCAACATTCTCAGGGCATGCCGCCGGGGATCCTTCCTGCCAAAGGCATAAATCCCGATGGCAAGATTGACCTGTGCCACCGGTTTATCCACGACCGCCACCCGAAAGGCCCGAGAAACCACCCGTTTGGCCTTGGCCGGATCCTTGCTCTTGACCCGCCCCGAACGTGCCAGAACCTTTTTCGCCGTCCGCACCGCCTCCTGGGCGGAAATGCCACCGGCGATCACCAAGACCGGTCGGACCCCTTTGATCCTCCTCTGCCAGTATCCCACCAATCCGTTTCTGGGAATGCCCCCTACCGAGGCAATCGTTCCCGCAATCGGCCTCCCCAAGGCCTGTTCCGGCCACAACAATGCGTTCAACGCTTCACCCGCCACCACCGCAGGCTGATCATCCATCATTCGGATCTCTTCGGTGATCACTCCCCTTTCCCGTTCGACTTCGTCCCCCGGAAAGGTCGATTCCAAAGCCATTTCCGCCAGCAGGGAAACCAGCTCCGCCCCATGCCCGGCCGGCACCCTGCCATGCAGACACAGGGTCTCTTCGCCCGTAAAAGCATTGAGATCGCCTCCCCGGCCTTCCACCTCACGGCTGATTTCCTTGCATGAGCGTTTTTTGGTCCCCTTAAAAAGAAGATGCTCCACGAAATGAGCCGCCCCGTGCTCGGTTTTTTCCTCATACCGCGACCCGGCCGGATAAAAAAGCCCGGCGGCCACTCCGGGAGCTTCGTCCCGAGGACGCAACACCACCGGAACCCCGGCTATCGTTTCTACGATCGCATACGACATTGCATCAGATTATCCCCCCTTGATCCCCGCTTCCAACCTTAAGAATCTTGGGAGAGATGGGGCTATCGGATGGCGGCCAAACGAAAGATCGGTTCTTTGCGTTCCGTGATTTCCAGCCAGGCAAAGGAGCGGGGGGCTCCCTTGTTGGCCAAACCTGCCGCCCCGGGGTTGAGGTAGCGCGCCTCCCCGATCATCTGGTCCCGGGGAACATGGGTGTGTCCGTGCAAAAGAAATTTCACACCGAGCGGAGTGGAGGTCGGTGGAATATGCAAAAGATGAAAAGTTTGGTCGCCCCGTTTGAGTTCCAGGCTCATAGGCCAATCCGGCTGAACATCCTGGTTTCCCCTGACAACCTGGACGGGAGGACCTAGACCCCGGATCTGCTCCAGGGTGGCCGGCTCACACACGTCGCCCAGATGCCAGATTTCATCCGCGGTTTGGATGGCCTCCATCATCGCGGCTGGAAGCCGATCGTGCGTATCGGCAATGACGGCGATTCGGAGGGGAGAACCCACTTAGCGGGCCGGGCGGAAAGACCATCGGACAAGACGAGGACGCAGGTTCTGCGGGAAGCGCCGAGCCGCCCACTCGACCCCAGCCACAAAAACCAAAGTGAAAATCATATCGGAAACCACCGAATTGCGCAGAAAAGTCCAAGTGGGCGGATATTCCGGCAAGCCGAGAGTCAAAGCCTGGACCCACCCCGCCCAGCTTTTTTCGTAGCCGGGCAAAAACCACCAGGCCTCCGTGTTGGTCAAAAGATAAAATAGGATGGAGGCCACCAGCGACCCGGCCAACCAACCCATCCAGGAAGGTCGACGGGCAAGCCAGTTTCCGAAAAAGAAAATCACCACATAAGACGCCATTGCAGCCAGCGTGGATCCGGTCCAGATAGCCAAACCATAATGGAGGTTCAACACCGCGTCGGAGACCAACAGACAAAGGAGCGGACCCGCCCAATTCCAGGGGCGGGGAAGATAAAGCCCCCCGCAAAGCGCCAGAGCCGCCATGGGAGCAAAGTTTTCCGGTCCGCCCACCCAAGGCCGAAGGCATCGGAATAAGGCGGTTCCCAGAATCAGGAGAATAGCCAGCGGCATGGGGCAAGTATGAAGAGGCTGGGATCTTTTGGCAACGCGCGGCTCCGACCTTGACCCCAGGCCCTTGCCCACGCACTCTGTCCTTTCCATGG
>RGGS01000282.1 GCA_010024525.1 Verrucomicrobiota bacterium
TCGAAACACTTGGCCGATGGATTCAAGGGCAAAGGCTCCAAACCCAAAGATCCTCAAGAGCAGGACAAAACCGGCAGCCTTGGAGGCAACGGCCAAAAAAGCCGTGATGGGCGTGGGCGCACCCTCATAAACATCGGGCGCCCAGGCGTGAAACGGCACCGCTGCCACCTTGAAAGCCAGTCCGGTCAAGATGAGCCCGGCGGCAGCGAGCGATGCAGGACTGGCCGGTTTGCCGGCCTGTTCGAGCAAAAGCCGGGAAAATTCTGTCGTGCCCGCAGCGGCATAAAGCCAGGCGATGCCCATGATCAGAAATCCGGTGGAGAGCCCGCCCATGACCAACAGTTTGATCCCAGCCTCGAGGCTGGCGGGTTTGGCCCGTTGAAAAGCGGTCAAGAGATACAGGGAGATGGAGACAAGCTCGAGTGCCACAAAAACCGCCAGAAAATCCCGCGCGGACGCCAGCAGACATAAACCTGCGGTAGGGAAAAAAGGTAAGGCCAATAACTCGCCTTGCACCGTTTCATCAGGGCCCAAACGGGTTCGGGCTGACATCAGGGTAACCGCCACCAGACAGACGGCAAAAAAGGGCTTAAAGAGGGTTGAGAGGCCATCGGTCACCAGCAGGTTGGACCAAGATGCCGGCAACGGACGCCCCGAAGCAAAGGTCACCCAGACCAACAAGAGAACTGAAAGCCCCACGGCCAAAGGCCCCAGCAGTCGCTTTCCTAAAGGGGGAATGAGGCAATCCACCATGATTAATCCCACCCCCGCCAGCACAAAAAGAACTTCGGGACAGAGCCACAAACTCATGGGACCACCAGCCTTTCCAGAACCGGTTTTGCCGGACCCAGGATCACCAAGGGGACCAGTCCGATTAAAAAGAGAAATGCGGTCAGCAGGGCAAAAGGCCAGATCTGGCGTATCCCCACCAGATCGGGCGACTCGGCATCCTCCACACTCTTGGAGACTGGCCCATAGGCGATGGCTCGCACGGCTCGCAACATGGCGACCGCGGAAAGAACCACCCCCCACGCCGCCACCACAACCAGCAGCGGATGAGCTGACCACGAGCCAAAGAAGATCATGATTTCCCCTGAAAAATTGGCCAAGCCGGGCAAACCAATGGAGGCCATGGCCGCCACCATCAGGTAAAACCAGAGGTTCGGGGCGCGCTTGGCCAACCCTCCGAGGTCCTGCATCCAGGTGGTTCCGGTCCTTCGTCCCACCTCCCCTGCCACGGCAAAGCCGAGAGCCGCACTAAAACCATGCCCCACCATCAGGGCCAAGGCACCTCCAAGACCCAGCACCGTTCCGGCAATCAGCCCCAGAAAAACGGTCCCCATGTGCATGGCACTGGAAAAACCAAGCAGCCACCGAAAATCCCGTTGCTGCAAGGAAGCCAGACCAAGATAGAGGATATTCCCCGCCAACATGAGCCCAACCAGCCATCCGATCTCCTTCCAGCCGAATGGAGTCAACGGCAGGGCCAAGCGCAGCAAACCGTAGAGGCCGAATTTCTTCAAGACACCGGCATGTAACATGGCAGCCGGGGCCGGGGCAGACGCATAACCACCAGGCGCCCAACTGTGAAAGGGCACCAAAGACACCAGCGTGCCGAACCCCACCAACATTAGGGCCGCCACCAAGGTTTGGGTGGAGGTGCTCAGAGGGTTGGCGCGAAGGGTTTCGGTCAAAACCCGCCAATCCAAAGTCCGGGCGGCTTCGGGAACCGAAATGACCAAACCGATCAGTCCCACCAATAGCACCAAGCTTCCCAACATCAGATAAAGAGTCATGCGCCAAGCCGCACCCGAGCGGTCTCCGTGTCCCCAAATTCCGATCAACAAAAACGTCGGAATCAGTGCCACCTCGTGGAAAGAAAAGAAATAGAAGAGGTCGACGGAAAGAAAGGCTCCCAACGCACCCAATCCCACCAGCAGCAAACAGATGAAGTACTCTTTCTCCCTTTTGATTCCCTCCTGCGCGACCCCCATGGCAGCTAAAGTCACCACCAAAGTGAGCCACACCAAGGGAAGGCTTAGCCCGTCCATTCCCAGAAGAAACTTCACGGGGAAAAGTTCACGCGCCGGGGTGGCTTCCGGACCAAACAATACCTCCCCTGAACGCAACACCGTTCCCGACAAAAGAAAACCCGGAATCAAGTTGAGGAGCGAAGCCCAAAGAGCCGTTTTCTTGGGAGCGAACCCCAGAGCAATGAGGCTCACACCGATGAGTGGAATCAACAAAAGGGCGGGCAAAAGAAACGCCGTGTTCATTTCCAAACCCCACCCCGAATGAGCCACCCCACCAACAACATCGCGCCCACGATAAAGACTGCTGC
>RGGS01000283.1 GCA_010024525.1 Verrucomicrobiota bacterium
GGATTGGACAGACTTGGAGCGCCCCTTGGTCTGGGGCTTGTCCCGGAAATCCTTCCTCGACTTGACCCAAAGGGAAAAAGGAATGCGGAATCGGGATGCAGCCTTGGATTTCTGGAACCAAAAATTGCTGGAGAGGGGGCTTCCCATGATTTGGAGAGTTCACGATCCATTGAGGGTCAAGGAAGCGTGGCGCATCTTTTCTAATGATGTCCCTGCGATGGCACGCTAGATTTGATACATGAGTGAGGTGATCCAGTTAAAAAGAGAGGTGGAGGCAACGGCCATCCCCGCAGGGCATAAGCAAAAGCTGGTTCTGGGGACCGAAGTGGTGGTGACCCAAGAACTGGGGGGCACCTTTACCGTGCATGCGACCCATCAGGGGGGTCTTTTTCGCATCGAAGGGAAAGATGCGGATGCCTTGGGGCGGACCCTTCAGGTGGAGGTCCCTATGGCTCACGGTAAACAAGCGGGAGAGGATGAGATTTGGGCAGTGTTAAAAACCTGCTATGACCCGGAAATTCCCGTGAACATCGTCGATCTCGGATTGATCTACAGCTTGGAGTTAAAGACGACTGAGGGTGGAGGAAAGCGAGTGGAGGTCAAAATGACTCTGACCGCTCAGGGGTGTGGCATGGGGCCTTCGATTGCCGCGGATGCGCGAAAAAAAATACTCACCCTATCAGGGGTGCAGGAGGCTCAAGTGGACGTGGTTTGGGATCCTCCCTGGGGGCCTCAGATGATCACTCCGGATGGCAGAAAAAAACTGGGGATGGACTGAGCTCCCATGTTTGTCATTCCCTCGATTGACCTCATGGCTGGCGAAGTGGTTCGCTTGGCCCAGGGAAAAGCCACAGAGAAAAAAGTCTACAGCAAAGATCCGATGGCCTGCGCTCGTCGTTGGGAAAAAGCCGGGGGTCGCGTATTGCACCTGGTGGATCTGGAAGGGGCTTTTGAGGGGCAGATGAGGAATTTGGGGATGATCGGTCAAATTGCGCGTTCTGTAAAAATGCCGTGTCAGGTTGGGGGAGGTATCCGGGATTTAGCCGTCGCAGAAAAGATCCTTCAGGCAGGAGCCCAAAGGGTGATTTTTGGAAGCGTGGCCTGTGATGCTCCGGAGACCATTGACGCGGCGGTAAAGCGGTTCGGTCCCGAAAGGGTTGTGGTGGGTATTGATGCGAGGGACGGGGTGGTGGAGACGCGGGGTTGGACAAAACCCAGCGGTTGGAAGGCGGTGGATCTGGCTGCCCGCATGGCCAAAGGCGGGGTCATGCGGATCATTTATACCGATGTGGTTCGGGATGGAATGATGACCGGACCGAATATCCCGGCGGTTCAGGAGATGATGAAGGCTTTTCCGGGGAAGGTGATTTCCTCCGGAGGAATCAGCGGTCGGGTGGATCTGCAGGCTTTGGATCAGGCCGGGGGAGTGGAGGGGGTCATCGTTGGTCGGGCACTATACGAAGGGGCCATGGAGGACGAGGTGTGTCGGTTGAATACGTTTTAAGGGAAGAGGGCAGGTCGGGAGGCGGTCCGACTATCGATTATGCCGCCGAGTTGAATCCGGAGCAGCTGGAAGCGGTGACGGCTCCCCCGGGGCCGATGTTGGTGATTGCCGGGGCTGGTAGCGGCAAGACGAGAACGCTGACGTACCGGGTCGCTTGGTTGGTGGAGCAAGGGGTTTCGCCCGAGCAAATACTCCTTTTGACCTTCACGAACAAGGCATCCAAGGAAATGCTGGCCCGGGTGGCCTCCCTTCTGCCTCACGATCTAACCCGGTTATGGGGCGGGACATTCCATCACGTGGGCAACCGGCTCCTGCGTCGGCATGCGGAAGTTGTCGGTTACAACAAGGATTACACCATTTTGGATCGGGAGGATGCAGAGGACCTGATCGCGGCCAGCCTCGGCGAAGCCGGCGTCGATCCCAAAGACAAAAGATTTCCCAAGCCGGAAGTGCTGGCGGAAATCTTCAGTTTGGCGGCCAACCATCGTACCACCTGTGGTTCCATCCTAAGAAAACAGTTTGGGTATTTTTTGGAATTGGAGAGTTGGATCACCAAGGTGGGGGAAATCTATATTCGCAGAAAAAAAGACAGCGGGGCCATGGATTATGACGATCTACTGACGCTTTCCCTTCGACTGCTGGAGGAGGGAGGGGAACTCCGGGAGCGATATCGTCAGCGTTTCCAGCATGTCCTGGTGGACGAATATCAGGACACCAACCGGTTGCAGTCGGACTTTGTGGATGCGATCGGCGGAGGTCATCACCAGATCATGGCGGTGGGGGATGATGCGCAGAGCATCTACTCC
>RGGS01000284.1 GCA_010024525.1 Verrucomicrobiota bacterium
AGCACCCCGCCGATGCGCCCGCCAGATGGCCGTGGCGTTGGAACCCCGGGCATAAGTGGAAAGATAGTACGCATTGCCATAGCCGCCCGTGCAAAGAAGAACGGCATCCGCCTCGTGGGCTTTCAACTCCCCGCTCACCAGATTTCGCGTGATGATCCCCTGCGCTCTCCCCTGGTCCACCACCAGATCCAACATCTCGTGCCGCGGAAACATCCGCACCCGTCCCAGCCCAATCTGCCGACTGAGCGCCTGATAGGCTCCTAACAACAACTGCTGACCGGTGGCTCCCCGGGCGTAAAAAGTCCGCGAAACCTGCGCTCCTCCAAAAGAGCGGTTGGCCAACATCCCACCGTATTCCCGGGCAAAAGGAACGCCTTGGGCCACGCACTGGTCGATGATGTTGACGCTGACCTCGGCCAACCGATACACGTTCGCCTCCCGCGCACGAAAGTCACCGCCCTTGATCGTGTCTTGGAAAAGGCGGCGCACCGAGTCGCCGTCATTTTGATAATTCTTGGCCGCGTTGATCCCTCCTTGGGCCGCAATCGAGTGTGCCCTCCTTGGACTGTCCTGAAAACAGAACGACTTCACCCGATACCCAAGCTCCGCCAAACTGGCGGCAGCGGAAGCACCGGCCAACCCCGTTCCCACCACGATCACCTCATATTTGCGCTTGTTGGCCGGACTGACCAACCGCACCGAGGATTTGAATTTCGTCCATTTCTGAGCCAGCGGCCCTTCCGGAATGCGGGCATCCAACTTCATGGCTTCAGCACTCCTGTCAAAACCGCCACCGGAATGGCCCCGAATCCCAAAAAGAGCGCCACCGCCAGGATCCAGGCTCCCGTGCCAATGATTTTTGCCAAGTGATGGTCCCTCACCCCGAAAGTCTGAAAGACGCTGGCCGCACCGTGCCGCAGGTGGGAAAACAAGAGGGCCATAGCCAAAAGATAAAAACCGCTGATCCACGGATTGGAAAACCCGGTCACCACCATCCGATACACATCATGCATCGGCACCCCGCCGGTCACGGTCTCCATCGAGGCATAGGAGCGATCCACCCATTGCGCGGTGAAGTGGAGTAGATGAAAAATCACAAAACCAAGAATGATCGAGCCACTGATCACCATCGTTACGCTGGTCCACGTGACCTGGAGTCGCGACTTCCTGCCGGCCACCGCGTATCCCTGCGGTTTGGCGATCCGATTTTCCCTCGCCAGGGTAAGGGTCGCCCAAATGTGCAGGCCGGTGGCCAGGATCAAACCCATACGAAAGGCCCACAGGACCGCCGGCATCGATTTCAGCAGATGGGCGTACTGATTGATCTTGTCCGGTGTCCCCGCAAACATCTGCAAATTTCCCAGCATGTGCATCACCACGAACCCAATCATGAAAAGCCCGGTGATAGCCGCGATCCATTTCCTCCCAATGGAGGATCGGAGCATGGAGGAAATATCGTTGGGCATGGCTGGAAAAGCGTTCGAGGGCTCTCCTTGAAAATGCGCCCTCCACTGCAAAGTGTCAAAATCTGCCCGTGCCTATAAGCA
Organism: Verrucomicrobiota bacterium; assembly: GCA_010024525.1. GTDB lineage: Bacteria > Verrucomicrobiota > Verrucomicrobiia > Methylacidiphilales > Verrucolacustridaceae > Verrucolacustris. Next base: position 1,548 of record RGGS01000284.1, read on the forward strand.
CCAGGAAATCAGAGGCTAAGGCCAGCTAATGCCTCCTCCAACCCGCACTCCGGACGATTCACCAAAGACCACCGCCAGCCGGCCTGTTCCGCTCCCCGGCGGTCGCTCTCGGGATCATCCCCAATCAAGGCACACTCCCCCGGATGGAACCCCCCCTTCTTTTCCGCCAACCGAAAGATGTCCGGATCCGGCTTTTCCGAGCCTGCCTCCTCCGAAATCAAGATGAAATCAAGCTGCTCCGACCAGGCAAAGCCCTGCAGGACCCTGCGCAGACGGGAATCCCAATTCGACAACAGCCCCGTCTTCAGACCCCTCTTTTTCAAATCCTTCAGCACCCCCTCCGTTTCCGGAAACGCGCGCCAGGCACTAGGACGCGCAAAATGTTCGTAGACCTCATAAAAATAATCCTCCAAAGGAAAACCTTTCGGCACCCCGGCGGTCTGAAGACTGAACTCCACGATCTTTTTCCATCCCTCCCTGCCCAAAACCGCATCCGAACTCATCCCGCCTTTTCTTCGAAGATCCCAGGCAGATCTGAATCCCCTCTCCATTTTTGCCTCATCCGAACTCCAACCGAAGGTTTCGGTGAAACGCGCGTAGGTCCGACCAACGGGTTCCGCCGGGCGCAGCAAAGTCCCGCCGGCATCCAAGAACACCACCCGGATCACTCCGGCCTCCAACCCCTCTCCCTGAGCACCTCCCCCGCCAAAACCAAGGATCCAAGAATCAGGGTGCCCCCACGGGAAGGCTCCCTCCGGTCCAC
>RGGS01000285.1 GCA_010024525.1 Verrucomicrobiota bacterium
ACAAATTCCTTTAGCTTCTTCTGGAAATAAGGCCCCACCTTGTCTTTGGTTTTTTCCACGAGTTTTTCTTTCTCCAGGATTTCCATGTTGGCCAAGGCCGCAGCCGCCGCCACCGGATGGCCCGAGTAGGTGAATCCATGGGCAAAGTACCCGCCCTTCATCAACCCATCGGCAATCGGTTGGGAAACCATGGTCGCCCCCATCGAGATATATCCACTGGTCAGCCCCTTGGCCAAAATCATCAGGTCGGGCTTGAGATCCCACATTTCGCTGACAAACCAGGCCCCCAGACGCCCGAATGCCGTGATCACCTCGTCGGCCACGAAAAGAATCTCGTACTCCCGCGCCAACTTGCGCATGGCCGTCAGATAACCCGGCGGCGGCACAATCACCCCGCCCGCCCCCTGCACCGGCTCAAGAAACATCGCTCCGATCGTCTCAGGCCCTTCTTTTTCTATCAGTTTTTTTGTCGCCGCCACACACTCCTGCCCGTATGCCTCCGCATCTTTTTCCCTTCCGGCCGCATAAGCATAAGGGGCGGGCGCATGCAGAAATCCCGGCAGCGGCAATCCGTAGGGGATCTGACAGTTTGGCAGGCCTGTCATGCTCGCCGTCGCCAATGTCACCCCGTGATAAGCGTAATCCCGCGTCAGGATTTTCATCCGGTTCGGCTTCCCCTGGAGGATTTGGTACTGCCGGATGATTTTGAGGGCAGTTTCGTTGGCCTCCGACCCCGAGTTGCTAAAGACCGAATAGTTCAGGTCGCCGGGGGACTTTCGTCCCAATCGTTCGGCCAACCGCACCGCCGGTTCGGTCGTGGAATTGAAGAAACTTGGATAGAAGGACAGTTCCTGCATCTGCTTCGCCACGGCATCCACAATCTCCTTTCGGCCGTACCCGACATTCACGCACCATAAACCGGCCAGGCCATCCAGCAGCTTTCCCTCCTCACCCTCGAGATACACCCCCTGGCCCTTCGTTAGGATATGGGTTCCGCTGGGATGCATGGCCGCATGATCTGTGAAGGGATGCAGGTGATGCTCCCGGTCCATTTTCCGCAACTCCTCCAAATGAGGGACTTTCCGGCTCATGCTTCAATTTAATACCAACTCGCAGACTCTGCCAGTCCCGCATTTTCCTCTCTCGCACCCACCCCGTTTGGCGGTAAACTTGCCGGATGGTCATTGGTGTCCCTCGAGAGATAAAATCGCAGGAAGCCCGGGTTGCCCTGTTGCCCTCTGCTGCCTACCAACTCATCCAGCGGGGCCATCAAGTTCTGGTGGAGAAGGATGCCGGCGTCGGTTCTGGCTACCCGGACAAGGAGTACCTTCAGGCAGGGGCGAAAATTGTCCCGAACCATGCCGATGCTTTTGCCGCCGAACTCGTGGTCAAGGTAAAGGAACCCCTCCCCGACGAATATTCCCTCCTCCGCAAAAACCAGATCCTCTTCACTTACCTCCATCTGGCCGCCGACATCACCCTAACCCAGACCCTGATGAAATCCGGCGTGACCTCCGTGGCTTATGAAATGGTCACCCAAGGCCGCCGACTTCCCCTACTCGAGCCCATGTCCGAAATCGCCGGACGCATGTCCGTGATTGTCGGCGCCTACTTCCTGGCCAAACACCGGGGTGGCAGCGGCGTTCTTCTCGGCGGCGTCCCCGGAGTGCTTCCCGGTCGCGTGGTTGTCATTGGGGGCGGCACCTCGGGCATCAATGCCGCCCGCATGGCCACCGGACTGGGCGCCGATGTCACCATTCTCGAGGTCGACCTCGAGCGGATGCGCTTCCTCGACATCACCATGCACACGGCTCACACCTTGTTCTCCAATCAGGCTCATCTCGACGAACTTCTCCCGAATGTGGATCTTCTCATTGGGGCCGTCCTTGTTCCCGGGGCCAAGGCTCCCAAACTCGTCACCCGCGCCATGCTGCGGCGCATGCGTCCCGGAAGCGTTCTTGTCGATATCGCCATCGATCAGGGTGGCTGTGCCGAAACCTCACGCCCCACCACCCACGACAACCCCGTCTATGTCGAAGAGGGAGTGCTTCACTACTGCGTGGCCAACATGCCTGGTGCCTACGCCCGTACCGCCACCCAGGCACTCACCAATGTCACCTACCCTTACATCGAACTGATTGCCGACCAAGGACTGGCGGGGGCATGCACCCGCCAACCCGGCCTGCTCACCGGCATCAGCACCCAGAACGGCCAGCTAACCTGCTCCGTGGTCGGCTCCGCCCACAAGCTTCCCCATCAAGCCCCCGCCTTCGGTTGAGC
>RGGS01000286.1 GCA_010024525.1 Verrucomicrobiota bacterium
ACCCCTCTCTCCTTGGCGGCTCTTCCCTCAGAATGCTTTCGGCGCGCTCCAATTGAAGCGCCAGTTTCGGCCCCTGAACCGGCCAATCATGCAACGTCTCAGGGTCCAAATCCGCCCCGTTGGGCCATTCCAGGGTCCCTGACTCCCGGTTGATCTTTACCGCCGAAAACTTTTGGAGATCCCGCAGTTCCCCAAAGATCTCACCTCGGAGAATAGGCTCAAAATCGATCTGTTGTTTGCTCCCATCGTCAAACCCCACACATAAACGATATCCATCCTCATGGCTTACCGTCACAACCCTGCAGATAAGATGATTGGCACTCACGACAATGGCTCTATCGAAACGGCTCTTCTGCCCTCCGTCAAGGCAAGCCAGTTACCCAATAAATCAGCCTGGTGAATCTCCGCCCACGCTTCCACCAAACGCGCCTGCTTGGGGGGAATGGATCCCGCCAGCTGCACAACGGGCTGGATTCCATACACTGCCGTCAGGCCCTGAAAATAAGCATGGAAATGGGGGCAATGATGCGGCTCCCCCAGCTCGGGAAACATCCGAATGACGATTCCATAGAACCGGCTGATCTCAGGCAAAGGACACATCCTTCATTCATGATATAACTGGATTTTGACCGAAAGGATGTGGCCAGCTTTGACTCTTCCACCCCAAAACCTAAGCCTCCCTCCACCACTAACGCCTAAACTGCTAAAAACCTTCCTCCTGCCCTTAGCCTCTCTCCATCTTCATCCTGAATCCTGCCCAAATCCGATTTTCTTTTTCTCTACTTCGGGTTGTGACGCAAAAAGTGGCATGAGCATTTGGTAAATATCCCGTAACGCCTCGTCATGGACTAACAGGGACTGATCGATCTCCGCCAAGCGCTTCAGAATCAAATGATTGGCAGCCACCTCTTCGCGCAACCGAATAAACGCATCGATCACAAAGATAGACATGGCTACCGCCCGGTCACTGTTAAGGACGGCCGCCACCATCAATGCCCCGTGCTCTGTAAACGCCAAGGCTGGCTTTCTACGGCCTCCCCAACCCGAACTTGATATCACATTTTGTGATATCAAGATTGCAAGCTCCTTCCTGTCAACGCTTAGGCAAAAACGGCTGGGGAATCGTTGGGGATTCCTTTTGACGGCTTGATTTAACGCCATCGTCGTCACGCCATACAGCTTGGCCAAGTCCTGATCCAAGATGACCTTCTGGCCCCGAATCATGATGATCTTTGGTTTACCCGCCTGCGTTTCCTCCAGTATCTCAATCCCGGATTAAACTAAAAACTGCGAAAAAGGATGCGGCCCGCTTTAACTCTTCCACCCCAAAACCAAGCCTCCCTCCACCACTAAAGCCTAAACTGCTAAAAACCTTCCTTCTGCCCTTAGCCTCACCTCATCTTCATCCTAATCCTCATCCAATCTCACCCGCTTTCTCTAGCCTCCAGCCCGCAGGCTCTCTTCATGTTCATCTTAATCTTAATCCTAATCTTAACCCCGCCTTCGGCGGCGGCACACCTCCGGCCTTGGTCACTTATCTGCTTGTTTTTCTTGTCTCCAACAACTTGCTTCGAATCCTGCGGAAATAATCCAGCTTTAGACGTGCAAAATTCCAACCCGCCTTCCCATCCAAAAACCCCGCCTTTCCCAGGTAGCTGACCAGAAAATACAATGGACCTAACCACCATTTCTCTAGATACCGGTATTTGAACCATTGCCGGGTGGTTAATGCTGCCCAAGCCTCCCACCCCGACCGGTCAAGCCACTGCCGGCGCCGCACCTCCCACTGAGCGTATTCCTCATGCTTGGCCCGATAAGACTCCGCATCCCGGAACGGAAAGTGTTGTAGCCGAGCCTGAATCTCTCCCACCTTTCCACGCAACACCGGGTGCTCATGCACTTCCATGTCCAGCCCGCTCCACATCTCTTCGGGAAACCGTTCATACTCGCCTGTCTCGGGACGAAATAAGGCCAGCTTGCGGAAAACATCCCCGTGGCGCAGAAAACCTGATTCGAACCAGTTGTCGAATGTCAACCAGAAGCCCGCCTCTTTCGCTTCCGGCAACCTATGCCGCAGCTCCGCCACAAAATCTGGCGTCACGCGCTCGTCCGCGTCCAGGAATAGCACCCACGGCGTCTTTACCCCGCGCATTCGCAGGAACCAGTTCCGCTTCTTGGGAAACTTTCCGTCCCAGCGAAACTCCAGCACCTCTATCCCCGTCCGCAGTGCCGTTTCTCTCGTCCCGTCCGTGCTTTGAGAATCCACTACCACCACCTCTG
>RGGS01000287.1 GCA_010024525.1 Verrucomicrobiota bacterium
TGGCCCCGGTAAGGGTTACCCGCAAAGAAGTCACTCCGGCGGGAACGGTCCATGAAATGGCGTTGCCACTGAAGGCATGACTGACCTGATTGGAAGTGATCAGGTTTTGACCCGGACCGTCGTAGCGAATGACCACCGCCGTGGAGGGCGTGGTGGATGCCGTCAAAGTCTTTGCCAGGCCGTCAAATGCCAGAATCGCGTTGTTACTCGAAAACACAGGTGTGAGTGAGCCTTTGGTGACCGCAAAGTTGGCACTGCGTGAACCGAGGTAATTTGCATCGGCGCTGGTTGCGGTGACGGTGTAAAAGCCAATCTGGGTGGGCGGATTGGTGCTCGGTCCATAGACCGTTCCATCCCTTCCGGCATAGCTCAGGGTGAAACCCGAGACGCCGGCGGCGGAGGCGGAATAAGCCACCCCCGCTCCGCTATAACCAAAACTACCGGGAGGCGTCAGGGTGATGCTGTTGGACAGCAGATTGTCTGGGACCACCGTGAGGATCCCGGGAACATACCGGAACGAGTATTTATCCGAAACACCCCCCGAAGCTGTGATCGGATAGGGCCCGAGGGCCGCACTGGTCCCCGCAGAGGTAGTGGCGGTGGGTACGGTCGTCAAGTTGGCGGAGGATTCTCCGGCAATAAAATTGGAGATCGTGACAGTTAATGCCGGATTGGTCTGACCAAAGCCACGGGAGAATGAGTTGGCCGTCACTGTCAGCGGACGCTTCACTGGGGTCACGGAGGCGCCGTCAATATTCGAGGCTACCAGGCGATAATAATAGTTGTTCAGATTTGCAAGATTCGTGATCAGTCCGGATACGCTGGCAACATTCGTGCCGCGTCCCGGATTCGTTGTCGCTGGAACCGAGAAATTCAGGTTCGTGCTGTTGGTGCCGTACTGGAACCAGGCGGTGGTTTGGAATCCATTGGGATTCACCGATCCCTGAAGCACAATGCCTGAGGAGTTCGTGTCCCATTCCGTTCCGAGTTGCACCACCGGCCGGAAATCCGCCGCCCCGCTATCGACCTGCCCTTGGCCTGCCACCCTCGTCAGGGTGATGTCATTCCCATCGCCCCCGTTATAGCTCAACCGGAACGTAAAAGTGTCCCCGTTGTAAGTGCCCGTTAGCAGTGTTCCGTCCGGGGCGTTGTCAAACGTGCCCAGCACAGATCCTACCCCCGTGTTGCGCAACATCGTCAAAACTTGCCCCTTGCCGGGGGCAAAGCCCAACTGGATGGTGGGCACGCCCCCAAAGGCCTGAAACCCGTTGACGGAAAAGGGAATGGAGGAGGCGGTTTGGAATTCGGCCAGACGGTTGGTATCCATGATCAACGTGCGCGATGTCGTAAAAGATACATTCCGGTTGGTCGAGAAACCGTAAGCCACCACCGCCGCTGTGGGCGTGGTGCCGTCCAAAGTTGTCCAAGCTCCGTTGCCGCCCGCCGTCTTTAGCAGCGGCCTTCCGTTCACCGGCTGCGCTGCCACCCAAGCCGGGGTAAAGGATCCAGCCGCACTCCCGTTCCAGAAGGTTTGACCGCGATCCGGACCATCCGCCCATCTCCAAGTTCCGTTCCCGGCCGCGTCCACTCCACCCATCCATCCGTTCACCCCAGCGTCCAGCAATAGGCGTCGCACCACCTCGTCATCCGAGGCCGATCGGATCGAGGCGAGATACCCAGCCTCGCCATAGAGAATCGAGGCAAGGGCGCTCATTCTGGCTCCACTCCAGGAAACGGAATTGGTCTGAACCGCGAAAGTTCGTCCAGCGTGTGCTGCCCCGCGACCGACGGCGGTGGTTATCACACGGGGGGCCAGGCTGGAATTGGTTGTCGAGAAATAAACCGAACGCAGGGCTGTCTGCCAGACCGTGAGATTGCCCGAGCCGCTCAACCGCAGGATGCCCGTTTGGTCATTGTACTGGGCAGAGATCGGCCCGGTGTAGGATGGAGACAGTCCCAGCTTGTCGCCCTCTAAAAATCCTTCCGTCAACATCACCGTGGCGTCGGTCAGGGTCACGGCCGGCTGCTGGTACGTGAGACTTACCGTGGCACCGCCAGTGGTTGCACCGTAATTCGCGGTGGCTCCGGTTAATCCGCCAGAGAAATTTTGCCCGGCGCTACCCCCGTTGGCCCCGTTGTCCCGATCCAGATCGTTTTTCAGCGAGCCCCCGAGTCCACCCAGATATCCTCCTCCACCGCCACCGCTTCCGGCACCGTCCGGGGCGCCACGATCCACACCGTTTTGTCCCGTAGTTCCGGAACCCGAATAGCCTGAGGTGT
>RGGS01000288.1 GCA_010024525.1 Verrucomicrobiota bacterium
GGAGGGCCTCCCGGGTGTTTTTTTCGTCATCCACGATCAGTAGACTGGGTTTTCCGCTCATCATTCGCCTCCGGAGGCATTGGCCTCGAGCAAATGCACCCGCTTTTCCGAAAATGGCAGCAGGAAGCGCGTGGTCGTGCCCTTGCCCGGCACGCTTTGCAGCTGCAAATCCCCCCCGTGCTCCCGGGCGATCCGCTGCACGATCATCAGCCCCAATCCCGTGCCCCCGTGCTTGGTGGTGTAAAAAGGCCGGCCCAAGTGCGGCAGGTCTTCCGGTCGGATGCCGGGCCCGTTGTCACGGAACTCCCAAACCGCAAAATCCCCCTCCCGCCGTAGGCTAATCCGCACGATCCCCTGCTCCCCAGCCGCCTGCATCGCGTTTCGCCCGAGGTTGTAAATCGCCTGCTGCACCTGCTCCCGATCCATCGGCAGCGGACCGATTCCGGGTTCGACCTCCTTTTCGACCAGAATTTTGCGATCCAGCAACTCAGCCTTGAGCGGAGCCAGCCCCTCATCCAGGGCCCGCTCGGCGGACTCCAGCTGTTTTTGGGCGGCTTGGGGCCGGAGCGCGCGCAGAAAACGGGCAATCAAGCCATCCAGCCTTCTCACTTCCTGCCGACACACCTCCAGGGAGGATCGCACTTTGTCCACCGACTTTCCGGGAATGTCCCGCAAGTCCTTTTCCATCACCTGCAACTGCAGATGCAAGCTATTCAGCGGATTCCCGATTTCATGTGCCACCTCCGCCGCCAGCAAGGTCAACGCCTCGGCCCGCCCCGTCTCCACCGCGGACCGCGCTTCCGCCCGCTCCCGCGTGGCGTCGTGAAACACCGCGACATGCCGGGGGCCATCGCCGACCTCCTCATCCAGGGGCACTAGGGCATAGTGGAGCATTCGCGTCTCGGGATAACTTACTTCCAGCGTCCCCGAGGATGATTTTCTTTCCTGCAGGAGCCCCTTCCAATCCACGCCACGCAAACTCCTTACCAAAGACCACGTTCCGGGCTCGATCGCCTCCGGCAGGTGTAGAAGCCTTTGGGCCGACCGGTTCCAATACATCAGCCTCCCCTCCTCATCCAACACGGTCACCCCCTCCTGCAGGGTGTTAAAGAGCGTTTCGAGAAAACCTTTCTCCTCCGCCAGCCTCGTCAGATGGGTCTGCAGTTCCACGGGCCCCACCCGGGGCGCCCTCTCTAAAAGCTTTTCCAGGAAGGAACTCTTCATTGCTCCTCGCCGCCGGATCTCAGAACCAGCGCTTGGATTTCAGCCAAACTCCCATCCCCGCCATCAGCAGCACCGTCACCAGCATCAACCACCAGTACGCCTGGGGATGCTCCAGCTCCGGCATGATCCGGAAATTCATCCCGTACCATGTTCCGATCACCACGGGCGGAATGGTGATGGCCGTGATCGCCGTCAGCACTTTGATTCCCTCGTTCGCCTCGTGGGCCGACCGGTTCGTGTACACATCGAAGGCCACCATCATACGATCATTGCAACCCTGCAAACGTTCATCGATCCGGGTCAGGGCATCCTGCACGTCCCGGAAATACGGCAACATTTGCGCCCGGATCAGTTTCGATTCTCCCCGCGCCAATCGGGCAACTACCTCGCGTTGGGGACGAAGAATCTGGCGCAGGCCGGAGAGACGACGCCGGGCTTTGAGGATTCGCTTGGACAAGTCTTCCTTCCTTTCCCCCGCGAGGGATTTTTCCTCCACATCCTCCATCTCCTGCGTCATCAAGTCCACGACGGGAAGGTAGGAATCCGCCGCCAAGTCCAGCACTTGGTGGGCCAGCCGATCCGCTCCCCGGGCCTGGGCTCCCACGCCTTTGACCACCCGCTCCTTCAGCAGGGTCAGCGCCGGGATGGGCTCCTGATGAAAGGTGACCAAGAATTCCTTGCCCAAAAACATGTTGAGTTCGTTGATTTGTACGGATTTTTCGGTTCCGGCCGAGGCGCTCTGCACGATCAGGAAAAGGTAATCTTCGTAATCCTCTACCTTGGAAAGTTCGCTCCGTGTCACGCAATCCTCAATGGCCAGAGGGTGGAATTCGAACAACTGCTCCAGCACCCTTTTGGTCTCCTCCTCTGTTGGTGCGGTCAGATCGATCCAGACAATTAAACCCTTATCCGCCCGGGCAAGGCGTAAAGCTTCCCACTCCAGGTTATGGCTAACCAATTTCCCCTCGCTGAAGACAAAGGATTCGGTCACGGGAGAATTCTCCTCTTTTTCCGTAAAAACCTCAACCCCCAAGTCTCTGCCATTCGGACACTTGC
>RGGS01000289.1 GCA_010024525.1 Verrucomicrobiota bacterium
CCCTCCATGAACGAAGCGACGCCAGGGGAGCCGCACAGACCTTGGGTTTTCTCGGTTGCTACAGCCTGACTCTGGCCTTGGCGCTCTATTCTCTCTCACATGGCCCGGCCTGGCTCACCGCCGGGTTGGTGTTCCTGCACGGCATGATTGCGGCCTTCATGATCAACGGGGTCCATGAACTGGGCCACGGGACGGTCTTTCGCACCCGCTGGCTCAACGATGGCTTCGCCCCGATCCTGGCTTTTCTCGGTTGGATCAATCACCTTACCTTTGCCGCCAGCCACACCCGTCACCACCGCTACACCCTACATCCCCCCGAGGATCTAGAGGTGGTTCTTCCCATGCAACTGGTTCTGCGAGATATCCTGAAGCATGGTCTTATCGATCTTCCTCACTTCCGCAAAACCATGAGCGACTCCTGGCGATTGGCCGCCGGGCGTTTCCGCGGCGAATGGGAAACCACCCTCTATCCCGAAAATGAACCCCAACTCCGGATCCGGCCGGTCCGCTGGGCCCGGACTCTGCTTGCCGGGCACGGTCTGATCCTCGCCCTCTCGCTCTGGCAGGGGTGGTGGCTTCTACCGGTCCTGATTTCCCTGGCTCCTTTTTACGGGGGCTGGCTGTTTTTTCTTTGCAACCACACCCAGCATATCGGCCTGGCACACGATACGCCCGACTACCGGCTCTGCTGCCGGACCTTTACGCTTCATCCATTCATCGGCTTCCTTTACTGGCACATGAATTACCACACGGAACACCACATGTACCCGGGGGTGCCTTGCTACTCCCTTCACCGATTGCACCGTATAGTCCGGCACGACCTACCCCGCTGCGCCCATGGATTGGCCGCCGTCTGGAAGGAAATCGCGGAGTTGCAGAAAAAACAGGGGCCGCGGAATCTCAGGCCGGCCGCAGTTTGATTCAGGTCAGACGGGTCCGCGGAACATTCCATCCCTCCGCGGTGATATAAGATCCTGGGGGAGCCGGTTCCACAACCTCGTAGCGGATGGTACGCTCCTCACCGGGGAGAAGAGTCAGGCAGCCCTCTGAAAAAAATACCGGTAGAATCCGTTGCCCTGCCGGGCGGCGGAGGTTGAATGAAACCAAGTGGGCCAGATGGTTAGAAAGATTATGCACGTGAAGGCACCCCGACCGACCCGGCTTGCCCTGTAATCGGGCTGGAGGAAGCCGAATCAGATGTTTGGCACGCCTTTTCCCTGGGGATCCGTATCCCGGTCCGTACCAATTTTCTGAAATCCGATCCCCGCCGGCTGCCCGAAGGGATAAACGCAACCACTCCTGCCTCCGGTGATCCGGAGATCCTGCCCATCGAAACGCCACGGTTCTACCGCCCGCACGGGCCGTCACCCTCGCCTCTTGTTGCGCTAACCGCCGTCCGCGGAAATCAAAAAGCTCGGCCGACACGGTCAATCCCCGATGCGTCTCAGGGGTGAAATTGACCACCGCCACCAGATCTTCCGGCAACTCCAGTTGGACATGCACAGGCTCACAGGCTTGGCGCACACCCCAGAAGGCTCCGTGAGTTTCCAAATCGAAGGTGTACATCTGCCAAAGCAGGCTGGGCCAAGCCGGATGGGTCATCCATAGCAACTGCATCCCGTTCGGCCCCCACATCCGGCTGGTCCAGGCCTCGAACATGGCCCGATAGGATTCATGGTTCACCCGTTGGGCTTTCCGGCAAAACTCCTCCGCCCCCCGCGAAACGCCCAATTGCCGGTTCATCCCGTCCGCCATGCGCCGGATATCGATCGGTCCGTGATGAAAATCGTGATAGGCCCAGGCATCGCCGATCGGCCACCGTTCGCGTGGGGGCAACATGCTTTGCAGGGTTTCCCATGTGGGAACGGAGGGAGCCCCGGTTTCGGTATTGCTGCCGTTCGGATATTGGACAAAGAGCTCGGTCAAATCGGGAAAATAATCCCAAGGGCCGCTGGCGCGAAGATTGAGCAAGGTGGAAGACGGCTGAAAGAGCCGGGTCCCGTCCAGCGCCGCCACATCGCGAGCCAACTGCCCCTCGAGAGAGGCCGGGGGGAACCCCTCGTTGCGGCCGCACCACGCCAGCAGGCAGGCGTGATGCCCGAACCGGCGGATCACATCCGTGGAGTTTTCCAGAAACAGCGGTTCGTCGGCCGGAGGTAGATTATATCCCTCTGTTGAGATCCAAAAATCGTTCCAGACAAGAATCCCGAGCTCGTCACACAACTCGAACAACTCTTGCTGGGTGGTTTCGCCGGTCCAATTGCGGATGAGATTGAGATG
>RGGS01000290.1 GCA_010024525.1 Verrucomicrobiota bacterium
TCCACCGCCCCCCATAGATTTTGCGCCTCCAGATCATCCCGAATGATCTCCAGTATCTCTGCGGTGCGGGATTGGAGGATCTGCACCATCGCTTCCTTGTAAAAGGTCTTCCCATCAAAGCTGATCTCCCGCGCCAGACTGATTTTCTCATCTTTCTCGGACGGATCGAGCACGAGACTTCCCGCTTCCCGCTTCAGCTTTTCCGCCCGGGCGTAGGGAATCTCCAGGCCAATCGATAGGTCTTGGCTCAGATGATCTCCACCCACCCCGTGCACGACCGAATGCACCACGGCATCGTCCCGCCACACCGTCACATCGGTGACCCCGGCTCCTAGATCCACCACCACGGTTCCGCGGTTTCTCGCCTCCTCCCCCAACACCGCCAATCCCGAGGCGTACCCGGAGAACGTGCATCCCTTGACCCGAATCTTTTGGTCGGCCACACACTGCACGGCTGTCTGCAAACGTGTTCTTTTTCCGCTGACCAAGTGGTAGTGGGCCTCGATTTGCTCGGTATGGACCCCGAGCGGATGATGGGAAGCCACACCCCGGTCGAGGGAGTACCCTCGCAGAAGCTCATGGAGAATCGCGTGATCCCGGTTGAGTGGAAGGTTGGAGGCCAACTTGTTCAAGTCGTCCAATGTTTCTTCCGTCACCCGATGCTCGTCTTCCGCCTGGGTGGCCACCCGCACGGACTCATTCCTCGAACTGAGATGGGTCCCGCTTAGAGTCAGATAAACCTCGGAGATTTCAGCCTGGGTCCGACGTTCCGCCTCGGCCAGGGCCATTCGGGCCGCGGCGCGAGCATGATTAAAATCGGTCACCTCGGCCTTGCGCATCCCTGCGGATGAGGATTCGCCAACCCCCAGAAGGGTGAGGGATCCGTCGGCCGCCATTTCGGCGACGGCCACGGTCATTTTCTGGGTGCCGAGGTCCGTCGCGATGAGGATTTCGTTGGCTGGGGTTCTTCGCATGATCATGGGATGGGTTCTCCGGTTTAGTTGGTGAAAGTGACGGGGACATTCCGCTCGGGGGTCAGGTCGACCGTGTGAACGATCCGACCCTTGCTTTCCGCATAGTCAAAAATCACCCCGAGGCGATCCAGTTGCTCCTCCAAATAACCGCTGCGGAAACGAATCTTTCCGCCCCTTGGAGTGGAAATCAGAAATCTTCCAGGCCCCTCAACCAGGATGACCGAGCAATCCAACCCGTCCCGCACCGGCGCCAAGGGGGCTACCTTGAGAAACAAGAGAGCGGATTTCAGATCGGCATTGTTTGTCCGCTCCCCCTCCACGACCTCGTCGGCCGAAATGCCCCGAATGATCGGCAACGACATCAGCTTCTCCCCCGGCTTGGGTTTGAGCACAAAACCACGGGCATCGATATAATAGGTGGACTGCGCCAGTTGCGTGCCGGCGGACGGCGTGGGACAGATCAAAGCCACCGGTCGACGTTCCTCCACCGCCAGAAAAAGCGTATCCGGCAGACGGCGCTCCACCCGCACCGAGGCGATATTCGGCAGCCTTTGGATTGACTGCTTCACGTCCTCGAGGTCGATCCGCAACAGGTTCTGTCCAATGCGCACGCCGGAGGCGGCCACCAGTTCCCCCTTCCCCATCTTGCCCTGCTGCTCCACTTGAAAACGGCGAAGGGTGAAGTCGGGATTGCTGTAGAGCAGTTTGCCCAAAATCACATCCATGCCCACCGACGTGACCAGCGCCGCCGTGGCGAGCGACCCCGCAAGGCAGAGAAAGATTCCGACGCGACGACTGAACTCCCGTGCCTGTCCTTTGGCACTCAACCGCGCGTGCAGGACATGCCGGGTCTTTCGGCCACGGTTGCGGGTTTTTTTTCTAATCATTCCGGTCCATTTCATGAAGTGACTCCTTTGCGGTTGCGGGCCCATGACAACGCCATGATCCGTAGACACAGGGACGCAAAATCGATTCCGGCCGCCCGACCCGCCCGCGGTAGCAAACTGAGATCCGTCATGCCGGGAAGCGTGTTCACCTCCAAAACCACTGCCTGACCGGACGCATCCACCATCAGGTCGACCCGGGAAACCACCTCACACCCAAGTACTTGGTGAGCCTTGAGGGCAAGCTCCTGGTAGGCCGCCGCCTTCTCTTTTTCGATGGGGGCCGGACAAAGGTACTGCGTCGCTCCAGCGGTGTACTTGTTTTGGTAATCGTAGAAGCCCTTGCCGGGCCGGACCTCGATGACGGGAAGCTCCTTCTCGCCGAGGATGCCG
>RGGS01000030.1 GCA_010024525.1 Verrucomicrobiota bacterium
CAACCCCGTTAGGATTTGGGCGATTGCCGCGTGGTGCAATTGGTAGCACACCACACTCTGGATGTGGGTGTTCTTGGTTCGAGTCCAAGCGCGGCAGCCAAATTTTATCTGTATTTTGAAACTTCATCCAACCCTTAACGCCAAACGATGAATCCCGGCCGATTGATTGTCATTGGAACGCCCATTGGGAATCTTTCCGACATTTCCCCCCGTGCATGCCAGGCCCTGGCCACCGCCGACCTCATTGCCGCCGAGGATACCCGGCATACGGGTCTGCTCCTCCAGCACCTGCAGCTTAAAAAACCTCTTCTGAGCTACCAGAAATTCAACGAAGCTTCGCGCGAGTCTGAGATCCTCGACCGTTTGCGCCAAGGCCAGACTGTCGCCTTGGTCACGGATGGCGGCATGCCCGGCATTTCCGACCCTGGGGAGCGAATCATTCGGGCCGCGCGAAGGGCGAGCCTTCCGCTCGAGGTTATCCCTGGTCCCTCGGCCGTCCTCCATGCCCTCGTGGCCAGCGGACTACCCGCCATGCCGTTCTATTTTGGAGGATTTCTTCCACCCAAACCTGGACCGCGGCAAAAAGAGCTGACCCGGGCCGCCGCCAAAGACCACACCACCGTCTACTTTGAGTCTCCCCACCGGATCGGAAGGACCCTGAAGGAAATCATGGAAATTTTCCCCAAAAACTCCCGGGTAGCCCTGGCGCGCGAATTGACCAAAAAATTCGAGGAAGTCTTCGTCGGTACTCCCGAGGAAGTGGCCGCCAAGTTTGGGGAAAAGACGAAGGGCGAGATCACTCTCGTGCTCTCGCCCTCCTAGAAACCGCGCCGTTCTTTGGCTTTAGGCTCCGCCGGCTGTTCCCTTCACCTTCTTTTTGCTCTTATTAATGGAATCTCTCAACGCGTCCGTGTCCTTGAGCATCTCCTGGGCTGCCGCCAAGGCCTTTTGCACCATGGGCTGAGAGGTCTTGATGGAGTCGGGGCTAAAGGAGGAGGCGTAGTACTTCTGCAAATCCTGCAGAAGGGCCGTAAGATCATTGGCGTCCCCACCCACTTCCCGCATCTGCTTGTCCAAGGCATCAAAATCCGCTTTAGCCGCGTCGATCTGGTCGTTGGTCAGTTTGCGCATGTCCTTATCGGTCATGCCCGAGACTTCTTTGGTCCAGGCGGCGATCCGTTGCCCCTGCAACTCCCGGACTCTTTCGGCGCGATCTTTTATGTCCGAGCGAATTCCGACCAAGTCCTCCAGATTTTCCTTAAACTTGTCAAAGTTGTTGTTGGCATCGTTGTTGTCTGAGAGTTCGCCCAAGTTGGTCATGATATAGCTCAGCCTCTTCTGGGCGCGGCCCATAAGGTCATCGAGCTTGTTCATGCTCGCCGACTGATCCCCTGCGATGTTCAAAGAGTCCGAATTTTGGCTGTGCCCCGAAAGGGGTAAAGCCATGCAGAGTGCCATCAAAGTAAAAAGGGTGTTTTTCATTTTTTGTATTCCTTTCGTTTTTATTTCAGCAGGTCGTAAATACGAGCCATAGCCGCTTTTTTAGATTCTGGAACCTCCGCCACATGGTTCAGGATGTCTTTGGCCGAAATCAAGGGCCGGTCATAATAGTTGGCGTTCCCCTCGTTGTTAATGTTCACATCAAAGCCGCCGAAGTTGACGCCCAACTTGGCCCCCTTGTTCCAGATGTAGACGTTAAAATCACGGGTTTTCATGGTGGCATCGACCGCCGCCCCGCCCTTGGGCCCCATGACCGCGGAAGCCGAGGAGCTGCCGAAGTGCTCTCCCGCCGCCCATTTGCTGACCGCACCATTGTTCATCAGAAGAATGACAATATCGTTGTCCGTTCCGCCAACATCGATTCCCAAGGTTCCCCCATCCGTGGTAATCGCCACTGGACCGCTCCACCCCTTGTCGGTTTTGGACATCAGAATTCCGTCTCCTCCGGATCCGCCGATACCGATGGAAAATCCTGTAACGTTGAGGATCACAATCCCCTTGGCCTCTTTGACCAAATCCATGTTGAGGATGTCTTCCCGTTTCATTCGTCCCAGAATTTCAGCGCAGTCGGGAATCAATTTGTCCAGCGATTCGGCCCGGAGAACGGTTCCGGGAAGCGCTAGGAGGGTGGCTAAAGCAAGGCGGAGGAGTGTTTTCATGGTTATCCTTTGGTTTGGGGTTGAATCTCGATCCTAGCGTTTCCGCCCCCCGCCTTGCCAAGGAACAAATCAGTCGTCGGATGCTTGGCTTCCGGTGCGCATGAAGGTCGGGGCCAATTGGGCCGTAAACTGCTTGAGCATCTCCACCGTTTGCACCTCATTCTTTCCGTTCGGCACAAAGCCCTCCGTCACGATCGACATGACAATCACATAGGCCCAGCGATGATTGATGTTTTTGGTGATGCGGTCAAAGCTCGTCAGGAAAACCCGGTTCCAGTGGTGGGGGGTCGTCACCCCGTTGCCGACAAACCAATAAAAGTAGTGAGCATAGAGTTTGCGCCGGTCCCCCGGACCGATTTCCACATCCCGGGTCAAACTTAAATCCATCACCTTAAGGTCCCGTCCGTCCGCCATAGAAATCCCCTCCACTTTTCCGCCCCGCATGCTCCAACCCTGGGCCGGAAGACAAACTTCCGGACGATGAATGGACCGTTTTTCACCCCCGCTCAAAACGATCGAGGCCATGATCCGATCTCCCGCCGGATCCAAATATTCCCGTCTCACAATCTGGGTGTCGGAGGGAAGCGTGGCGATTTCGCCCGGGGTTGCCGCGATGATTTTTCCACTGAAGCCGGCCAGGCTCTCGGGCAAGTCCATGATCACTCCCGCCTTGGGCGTGGTGTTGGGAGTTGGCAACAAGAGACAAAGCGCGGCCGTTGCCCCCCCCAAGATGGACAACAGGAGAATTCTTTGGGCGCTGCCCCGCCTGGGTGCGGAAAAATCCAAGGTCACAGGTTCCCCCCGGCGGGAGCGTCCACGGGCGTGGTCCATTTTGCCCAAGTTTTTTTCCAACCCCCCTGCAACAACCAACGGATCACGGCCATCCCGCCCAACGCCACGATAAAAACAAAGAATCCGGCCGCCAGATGATAGGTCGTCGGATTCTGTTCGGTCCCAATGGCGGTGGCACTTCCCAAAATCATGGTGCCAAAGGTCAACATCAGCATCCGGGCAAAATTTCCCGCCACCGCCAAAGCCGGGGACATCAGAAAGAGCACCCACTTTTGCCAGTTTTTTTCCAGGGTCAGGTGGGCGTAGAGGGCGCTTACCATCATCAGGGCAAACAGGGAGCGGATACCGCTGCAAGGATTGGCCACATCCAGGGCGAATTTTTCACCCTGTTTGAATCCCGCCGCATAGTCCGGAGCCGAAACGAGGGCGGTTCCCACCTGCAGGGTGTCGACTCCCACGAGATTGAGAAAGCCCTGAGAAAGCTGGCACATCAACCCGCGAAGAGGAAAAGCGACCACGTTGTCCAAAAAATAAAAGGGGTAGGAAAACAGGAGAAACGTGTAGGGGAAAAGCAGTTCTTTCATCATGGGCCAACCCAGAAACCAAAGGAGCAGGCCCCCCACCATGAGTTGGAGGGAAAGGAAGCCAACGATGGTGATGTCGATCTTATATCCCACCCAGAAAAGCCCCAGGGCCGCCAGAACCACGGGGATCCCGGCCGCACAGGGCTGAATGGGCACTTTCTGCAGATCTTTCCAGCGGTGAATGACCAACCCCAGCGAGATGAGGGGAACAATCATTCCATGATGCCAATCCGTGGTGGAGGGGTCGGTCCAAAACCGATACAACATCTCCAACACCGGCCGGGCCTTGCTTTCGAAGCCAAAGTTGTAGGGAATCCAGCCGTAAAGACCAATCAACACCGCCAAGGCCGCCACACCCTCCATCCACAATCCCCGGGAAAGCCACTGGGGGTTGGTTTCCGTCACGGTGGCTTTTTCAGGTTCTGCGGGCATGTGCTGAATTTATGGCCCAGCGGCGCCCGCCGCAATCACAGGCCGCAACCTTCCTCCATCGCCCGGCGATAGATGCCAGCCGTTTCCTCTGCCATTTTTTCCCAGGAAAACGTCCCCGCCCTGGCAATCCCTTTGAGCCGCATCTCTTCCCGTCGCGAAGCGCTATCGAGGATCAGACCGATTTTGGCCGCCATCTCCTCCTCCGAGGTGGGGTCAAAGTATTCCGCGGCCTCCCCACAAACCTCCGGCAATGAGCCAGCGTTGGAGCAGACCACCGGACAACCGCTGGCCATCGCCTCCACCGGCGGAAGCCCAAATCCCTCGTAAAGCGAGGGATAGACCAACAAGGTGGCCTCTTGGTAAGCCTGCCTTAATTGCTCGTCCGTATAAGAACCCACCCACTCTGCCCCGCCGCCGGCTTCCGCCTTTCGTAGGGCCCGCAAATCGGCCCCCGCCGACCAACCAGCCGGACCAACCACTTTCAGTTCCAAATCCGGAAATCGCCCCTCCCGCAACCGACGCCAAGCCCGAATCAGCCGGCGCAGGTTTTTGCGGGGATGAATGGCGCTGACAAACAGGAGGGAGGGAGCCCCCGCTTTTCTTTTTTTGCCGGGCCGGAACATTTTCCGCGCCGCCTCGTGGGTGGTTTCCACCCGGTCAGCCGCGATTCCCCATCGTTCCATGATCTCATTACGGCAAAATTCGGAAACCGTGATGACTTTGCGGGCCCTCTCTGCCGCCCTCCGGACCAGCGTCCGATAAAACCAGGCTTCTCCCGGGCGAAACCATTCAGGATGCACCTCAAAGGAAATGTCATGCACGGTGAGAACATACGCCCCCTTCTCCCAAGGGCGCATCCAATACACCCCGTGATAAAGATCCGTCTTCAGCCCTTCCCTTGCCTTCGGCAACTCCACCAGGTGCCTTTTGAAAAATCCACCGGGCGGAATGCCTGCCTCTGGGTGCCCGCCCTTGGCGGGGGATATCCGGGCGAAAATCGGCACGATCTCCACTCCCTCTGGCTCAGCAACCCTCCATCCCTCCAGCAAGCCGGACAGATAAGTCTCGTTGCCCGTTTTCCCACGGCCGATCGCCGTGGCATCCAAAGCCACCCGGATTTTTTTCTCCCCGCTCACCTCCGTGAATCTGCCTCACCTGTCCCAATCCTCAATTCCCAATCCACCTTCCCGTCCGGCCTAATCTTAATCTTCATCTTCCTCCAAAACTCTTCATCATCATGCTGTGTCCGAGAACGCCAAAGTCGTTGCCATCATCGCCACTCGGTTTCGTGCCGATCTGCTTCTGCGCCTGTTCGAATCCCTTCCACGACAGACCCTGCGTCTTGCGGCCATGGTGGTCACCGATAACGGTCCCGATCCCGCCACCCTGGCACTTGCCCTCAAGTCCCCCCTTCCTCTTGAGCTTCTCTCCCCGAAAAAGAATCTGGGTTATGGGGGAGGACTGGCCCTGGCGGGGCAGCGGGCCTTGGAAAAGTTCCCCGATTTGACACACCTGCTCGTGTTGGACGATGACGTAATTCTTTCTCCCGGCGATGTGGAGAACTTAACTCGTTCCATGGATCAACATCAGGCCGGCACCGTCGCCCCGTTCCTGACCAACCCCTCGGGGATATTGCAGGAGGTCCCGGAACCGATCCTTTGGTCCCTCGCCCGCTCCTTGAGAAAGGCGGGGCAAAATCTCGAAAAAGCCCGTGCCCTCGCCCCCTCCGCATATCCCATGGCTTGGTGTGTCGGTCCCTGTCTGCTGATCCGAAAAGATGCCTGGCTTCGGGCCGGCCCGCCCCGATCCGATATGTTGGCCTATGGGGATGACGTGGAGTTCTCCCTTCGTCTCTCGGCCGTCGCGCCCGCCTGGGCAGAGCCTGGTGTGACCGTCATCCACGCACCCCCCGAAGACAACCCAAACCTTGATACTGATCTCGCGGCCCACTACCGCAAGTTTGGCATGCTTCTGCAAAACCTCGCCTTTACCTGCGTCATCTCCCCTCGCGCGCGCCATCTTCCCTTTTATCTTCCCGGCAATGCCCGGCGCTTCTTTCGGACCTTCGGGCTTTCTGCCCAAACCATTCTCGAAGTCGCTCGCCGCTACTCTCTCGGCCTCCTCGGCATTCCTGCGGGCCGCTAGCGCACACTTATCTTAATCTTTTCACTCTCCCGAGATCTTCCATACTGACCCCATGATCGATGGTTTGAGCATTCTCCCCTTGGTCCAGCACTGCGACGACCGCGGGCGGGTGATGGAAATTCTTCGGAAGGACGACCCCCACTTCCCCGGATTCGGACAGGCCTACTTCAGCTCCATTTACCCGGGGGTCATCAAAGCCTGGCACGCCCACCAAAAACAGACGGATTGCATCTCGGTGATTCGCGGCATGGCCAAGATCGCTTTTTTCGATGACCGCGCTGGCAGCCCAACCAAGGGAAAAGTCCACAGCCTTGTCGCGGGGGAACATCACCGGGTTCTCATCCAAATTCCCCCAGGAGTCTTCCACGGCTTCAAGACTATCTCCCCCGAGGAAGTTCTGCTGATTAACCTCCCCTCGGAGCCCTACAACCGAAAGAACCCCGACGAGATCCGCCGCCCCTGGAATGATCCTGCGATTGGCTTTGACTGGGAAACTAAGTTCCGCTGACTTTTTTCGGACTGAGCCTCTCCAAAATCTTTTCGTACTCATCGGTCACCTTTTCCCAGTTGTAATGGATCCGGGCACGCTCCAAAGCCGCGGCTTTTAATTTTTCCCTCTCCGCCGGCAGGAGGATCAGCTCGTTGAGACGGGCGGCCAAGCTGCTCTCGGCATTGACCGGGCCAAAGGGCATGCCGGCTTTTCCAATCACCTCACGGGTGGCGGCACAGTCGTGGTACACAATCGCACTGCCAAATCCCATTTGATCCAAAAGCACCAGGCGGGTCGCCTCCACGGTTCCGGGCAACACGAAAATCCCGCAGTGCAAGCTGAGTTCCCGGTACCCCTCGCCGTAAATCGGCCCGGCCAAGAGGATGCGCTTCTGGGCCAACCTTTTCAGCTCCCGACCGTACTCCGTCTCGTACCCTGCTCCCCCCACAATCACGCAAGGCCAGTCGCTCTTCACTTTTTCGTAGGCTCGGATCAACAGGTCGGGACGATTTTCCGGAGTCAATCGGCCGGCATAAAGAACATATTCCCCCGCCCTCAGTCCCAGTCGTCTGAGCGCCTCGGTGCCTGCCTTGCCACCCCGCACCGGCGCGCCGTAGGAAAGATAGGTTGTCTGAAACCCGTAATCCCGGCGGTAACGGTCTACCACCGTCTGGTTGTCGGCAATCACCACATCGCTCGACTTGGTCGCCCAACCCTCGCTTTGTTTCAACCACCAGCGGGCAAAGGGGTGCCACTTCTGCCGTCGAAAGTCATCCCCGTCCACGTTCACAATCACCCGGCTTCCCGCCATTTTCAGGATGCTCGCCAAAATGGAGTTGCCGACCCCGCAGAGATACACCACGTCGAATTTCCGCACAGCCGCATGAATCACGGCCAGCAGGGTGTGGGTGATCGTCTCCAGGCTCTTTGTCTGGATGCTGGGCAGATAGGCCATCCGCATTCCCCGATACTCCCGGGGCCGATCCGGATAAAAATGTTCCCGGTTATAGACTGTCACCGCATGCCCTCGTTCCGCCAACCGGGCCCCCAACTCTTCCACCAGCGTCTCAAATCCGGAATATCGGGCGGGGACTCCACGACACCCGAGAAAAGCCACCGATTGTTTTCCTTCCTCGCCGAGGGCGACTTCACCCAAAAACCTTTCCCGTAAACTGTAGTAAACAAAAAGAGAGTTGAATTTAAGATATCGGGGGAGAAGTCGTCTTGGCTCTTGAAGCAAACGATACAACCATGTTAATCCAGCCCGCTGCATCCAGACGGGCGCAAAGGCACGGCGCCCCGCCAATAACTCGAAGGCGTCCCCCACCGCCAAAAAAACTCCTTTGGCATGCCGCCCCAGATTTTTTGCAATCCAGCGCTCCTGCCGATCCCCGCCCAGGGCCACCCAGATGAAGTCGGCACCGGAATTTCGGATGATCTCGGCAAACTCCGTCTCATCTTTTTCAGTCCATTGTCGAAACGGGGGGGAAAAAGTCCCCACGATGTCCACCTCGGGCTGAATCTGGCGACACGCTTCGCAGAGCTGGCGCAAACAGGCTTCGGTTCCTCCGAAAAAGAAATGTTTCCACGGCCGTGGAAGCCCCCGGATCGCTTGTTGCATAAAATACGGGCCGTAGACCCGGTCTTTCAGGTCCGCCCCCTTGCGCCGCATCGACCACACCAACGGCATCCCGTCCGGCAACAGCACGTCAAACTTCTGCAAGGCCGCCCGAAAATCCGGCTTCTGCCTCGCCAGCGCGATGATATGCGTGTTGCAAGCCGCCACAGCTCCGGGCCGCCCACTTTTTGTTAAAAGCACTAATCCTTCAATGCCTTGCCCATAATTCATGGAGGCCAAAGGCATTCCCAAGACTGTAAACTGCCGTTTCAAGGTCCCCATATGAACAGGTTGAGCTGTTGGTGCGTGCTCTACCAGATGTTTACATGTCTCGAAAAGGCTCCGCTAGAGGCAGTGGGTCGGAATCTAGTTTTTTATGCCTACATAAATGAGGCCGACCCCAAAGGGAAATGGGATTTTGGTTTTCGCCAAGAAAACAAAAAGAAATCGCAGGACAGCATTGAGCCATGGGGGGGGGATCCAATCCTCCGCCCTCTTGGGCGACCCCGAGCTTAGAATCCGAGCCTTACGAATCAACCATATGGCCGGGACCGCCAAAACATTTATGTAAGCGGCATGCACACACCGAATCGGCAAAGGCCCCAACAGTTGAAGTAGGCCGTCCTTGTGATATCGCCGCTGGTGATGGAGCGAGATATCCCAGTCGCTCCAAAGACTCATGAGTGCCGGAACCGTCAAAACCAGCAAGCCGCCGGGTTTTAGCACCCGAATCATCTCCACCGTTGCCGCTCGGTCATCGGGGACATGCTCAAGAACGTCCAAGGCTGTAACGATGTCAAAGGATCCCTCAGGGAATGGCAATTGGGTGCAACTGCCCCGGACCACCGCTTCCGGCGGCAAACAATCACGCAACAATGACAAGGACTCCTCGTGATCGTCCACAGCCGTGACGCGCAGAGCCGTGGCCATCGCTGAGGCAAAGGCGCCGCCCCCGGCTCCGCAGTCAAGCAGGCATAGGGTTTTTGATTTTTTTTTGTATTTCCAAATCCAATAACTAACGATCTCTCTTTTCCCACAATAAAACCAGTGTCGCGTTTCAATCCGGCTTAATTTTGAATATTCCTCCGGCCTCATGGTTCGTGAAGATGTTCCGAAGTGATGAAATGCGGTCGGTGCTTCACCTCCTGAAAGACTTTGGACAGGTAAGATCCCACCAGCCCAAGCGATAGAAGCTGGATTCCCCCCAGACAAAAGATGGCCACCGACAGGGTGGTAAAACCCATGACCTGGATGTTCGAAAAATATCCGAAAAGTTGCAGAAACCGGATACCCAGAAGTGTCGCCGCGTAACCAAATCCCAGAAAGGAGACCACGAAGCCCACCAAGGAGATGAGTTGCAGGGGCACCGCGCTAAAACTGGTGATTCCCTCCCAAGCGTAAGAGAATAATTTCCCATACGACTGCTTGGGTGCATCCGGGCGGGCGGCCCGCTCGTACGGCAGATTGGCGCTTGGGAAACCAAGCCACCCCCGCATAGCA
>RGGS01000291.1 GCA_010024525.1 Verrucomicrobiota bacterium
TTTCCGCAGAAAGAGCAGAGGGTGAGATGGGTGGGGCGGGCCATCGTGGCTCCGGGGCTTATTTCGAGGGCTGGGAATCCTTGCGGAAGCTGACCACGTGATCGACCAAGCCGTAGGCCTTGGCGTCGTCGGCGGACATAAAACGATCCCGGTCGGTGTCTTTTTCCACCGTTTCGAATTTCTGACCCGTGTGATGGGCGAGAATCTCGTTCAGTCGTTTTTTGGCGCGGAGAATCTCCTGGGCTTGGATGCTAATATCGGTGGCCTGCCCTTGGGCTCCCCCGAGGGGTTGATGGATCATGATGCGGGCGTTGGGAAGGCAGTATCTTTTCCCTTTGGTGCCGGCTGCGAGAAGGACGGCACCCATACTGGCCGCCTGGCCGATGCAGTACGTGGCCACATCACAGGTGATGTACTGCATGGTGTCATAGATGGCCAAACCGGCAGTGACATAACCTCCCGGAGAATGGACGTAGATGTTTACGTCCTTCTTGGGGTCCTCCATTTGGAGGAAAAGGAGTTGGGCGATGATGGAGTTGGCCATGCTGTCGTCGATGGCAGTGCCGATGAAGACGATGCGATCTTTGAGGAGGCGGGAGTAAATGTCATAAGCACGCTCGCCACGCCCTGTTTGCTCAATGACGCTGGGAACGAAGTAGTCCGCCTTGGGGTCCACGCTCATGGGATGAAATTAACCGCGGACGGCGTGCTGCAAAAGAAAATCAACCGTCTTTCTGCGCAAGAGTGTGTCAGCAAGTGAGGGTAACGATCCGGATTTCTGGAGCCGTTTGGCGAAGAGGCGGACATCCTGCCCTGAGTGTGAAGCCAAGTGAGCCACCTCATGGAACACTTCTTCCTCGGTTACCTTGATATTTTCCGCCTCCGCAATCTTGCGCAGGAGGAAGGAGAGCTTCACGTTGTCCTCCGCATTTCGCCCGGCCGTGGCCAAGATTTCGTCTTTGTGTTTGATCAACTCCTCGGAGGAAACGCCGCGGCGTTGATTCTCCTCCACGAGACGGGCCACCAGACGGCGACGCTCTTCTTCCAGGAGGGGCTCGGGAACATCCATTTTCGTCGATTTGAGAAGGGTTTCGGTGATGGCGCGGGACTCCTCCGATCGGATAGCCGACTCGCGAGAGTCGGTCAGGTCCTCTCGAATCCTCTTCTCAATCTCCGCTTTCGGAAGTTTGTAATTCTCCTGGCAGAAGGCCTCATCAACCTCGGGCACATGCCTTTCCTTCAATTCGTGCAGGGTGACTTCATAGCGACCCGTCTGGCCGCGGAGAGAGGCATGGGGGAAGTCATCAGGAAATTTGACCTCTACGGACCTGGTTTCCCCGGGTTGGATCCCATAGAGCCCTGTGACAAAACCCGGCAGGAAAGACTCAGGTTTGAGCCATAGCCAAAGTTTCTTGGCGCCTGCGACCTGGCCGGATTCCGGGGCCAGTTCGATGATCTTTTTGCCCCCGCAGGTTCCCTCAAAGTCGATCACGGCAAAATCACCCTCCTTGGCCGGTCGGGCGGGCAGAGTGTGGAAGTGAGCATGGGGTTCAGCGATCCTGGACAGGGCGGAGGCGACGTCCGCATCGGTGACAGGTTCGGGGATCTTTTTGGGGATCTTGAGTCCCTTGGCGGTTGGAACTTTGAATTCCGGGACCAGATCAACCCGAAGGATGAATTTAAATTTGCTATCTTTTTCGAAGTTGGCTTCCTCGACCGCGGGATCATCCACCAAGGTGAGCTTTTCCTTTTCCACGGCATGGCGGAGACCCTCCCGAAGGAGGTTCTCTTTCAATTCGGCCTGGATGTCGGGGGCGTAACGGCGGCGCACCATGTCGAGCGGAGCCTTGCCGGGGCGGAACCCAGGCAGGCGGGCGGATTTTTGAAAGGATTGTGCGACCTCATCCTCTTTTTTGCGGACGTGATCGGCGGGAATCTCGCCTTTAAGTCGGCGCCGGCAACCCCCCATGTTTTCCAAAGAAATCTTCATCACCAGCCCTGCAACCTAGGCAGGGGAAGCCCCAGAGCCAAGATTAGATTGGAAGGTCAGTGTTTTAAGGAGAACTTCACCGGAATCTCCACGACGGAAGGGGATGGTTGACCATCGACCCTTTTTGGGAAAAAGCGCCATTGCCGTACGGCTGCAGTCGCAGCTTGATCCAGAATAGTATGCCCGGATCCTTGGACCAGGGTAATGGATTCGACCGCACCTTGGATTGAAATGTTGGCCCGAAGAAGCACGGTACCGT
>RGGS01000292.1 GCA_010024525.1 Verrucomicrobiota bacterium
AGGCGTCCTTCCAACCCCTTCAAATCCAGGGACCGAAGTGCCTTCATGAAGGATTCACGGAAAGTGCGTCCGATCCCCATAGCCTCCCCGACACTCTTCATCGAGGTGGTGAGGACGCGTTCAGCGCCGGGAAACTTCTCGAAAGTAAACCGGGGAATCTTGGTGACGACATAATCAAGGGTGGGCTCGAACGAGGCGGGGGTTTCCCGGGTGATGTCGTTCTTGAGTTCGTCGAGGGTATAGCCCACGGCGAGTTTGGCGGCGATTTTGGCGATGGGAAACCCGGTGGCCTTGGAGGCGAGGGCGGAGGAACGGGACACGCGCGGGTTCATTTCAATGACGATCATCCGGCCGGTGCGGGGGCAAACGGCGAACTGGATATTCGAGCCTCCGGTTTCGACCCCGATTTCCCGGATGACGGCAAAGGAAGCATCGCGCATGCGCTGAAATTCCCGGTCGGTCAGGGTTTGGGCCGGGGCGACGGTAATGCTGTCCCCCGTGTGGACTCCCATCGGATCAAAGTTTTCGATGGAGCAAACGATGACGCAATTGTCGGCATGGTCGCGCATGACTTCCATCTCGTACTCTTTCCAGCCCAGCAGGGATTCCTCGATGAGAATTTCCGAGGTGGGGGAGGCATCGAGGCCGGAAGCGGCAAACTTTTCAAACTCCTCCCGGTTGTAGGCCACGCCGCCGCCCGTGCCGCCCAGGGTGAAGGCGGGGCGGATAATGAGAGGGAAGGAGCCGATCTTGGCGGCTCCGGTCCGGGCTTCTTCCATGGTGTGGGCGGTGGCGGAGCGGGCGCATTCGAGCCCGATTTTGGCCATGCAGTCCTTGAAGAGCTGGCGGTCCTCGCCTTTGCGGATGGCTTCAACCTGGGCTCCGATCAGTTTGACTTGATGTCGCTGGAGGGCGCCCGACTCGTGGAGTGCCATGGCGGTGTTCAAGGCGGTCTGGCCTCCGAGGGTCGGGAGGAGAGCGTCAGGCTTTTCCTTGGCAAGAATGAGTTCAACGACTTCGGGAGTGATGGGTTCGACGTAGGTTCGGTCGGCAAACTCCGGGTCGGTCATGATGGTGGCCGGGTTGCTGTTGATCAGGATGACGCGATAGCCCTCCTCGCGCAGTGCCTTGCAGGCTTGGACGCCGGAATAATCGAATTCACAGGCCTGACCGATGATGATCGGACCGGATCCAATGATGAGGATCGACTGGATATCGTTTCGCCTGGGCATCGGCGATCAGAATACGGATTTGGAGGGAACCAAGGAAGAGGATTTGGCGAAAAGGGGGAAGCGTTGTGAAAAAAACATCAGGACAAAGGAAAGAAGTGTCGCAAGGCCTCGGCGATCCCAGTCCCTGCCTCTTGAGAGGCCACGTATCCCTTCTGAGTCCGGACGGCTTCAAGAACTTCTGGGACGGAATTGGAGGGGCAGGCCAGATGGTGGCCGAACTCCCGACGAAGCATGGGCAGGTCGTTGAGGTTATCTCCGGCAATGAAGGTGGACTCCGGGCCCAGATCCAAGATCCTCTGAATCTGGGCCAAGCAGGATCCCTTGTGGTAGTTGGCATGGGCGAAGCGGAAATAGGGGCCATTCCGGACGGTGGTGATTTCGGGACGATCCTTGAGAATCCGGCTCACTTTTTGATGGGTCCGGTCGATGCTTTCCTGGGATCCGGCCACCAAGCCAATGGCGCCCACATCAGGGATGACAGTGACCTCGTCGTCGGAGGCAACCTCCTTTTGAATTTGTTCGAGAATGGCGCCGTGGCGACCGAAGAGGGACTCATGAACTTCCGTACAAGTCCGATTCCATTCCTCCAACGAGTGGGCCTCACCGCTTTTCACCTGATGAATCTCGCGCTCCACGGTGACAATCCATTCGGGCATGGCCGGGGACCGGTGGTGGGCCAGCACTTCCCGCAGGCTTTCCCAGGATCGGCCGGTGGCCACGACCCATGAGACGGATCGTTGTCTGCGGCTTTGTTCCAACCAGACAAAGAAATCGGGGGCGAGCGGGCCGGCATGGTTTTCCCCCGCAAGGGTTCCGTCGAAATCTGTGCAAATCAGAAGAGGCTTCAACGGGAGAGGTTCAGCTCGTAATGGAGGGCGGCGGCCACAAAAAGGGAGGCGGTCTCAGAGCGAAGGACCAAGGGGCCCAAAGAGGCGGGACGAAACC
Source organism: Verrucomicrobiota bacterium (assembly GCA_010024525.1). Taxonomy (GTDB): domain Bacteria; phylum Verrucomicrobiota; class Verrucomicrobiia; order Methylacidiphilales; family Verrucolacustridaceae; genus Verrucolacustris. The sequence continues at coordinate 2,178 of RGGS01000292.1, forward strand.
CGGCGGATCTGGCCCGGCCGATTTCAGAAGGTGTAAAATCACCT
>RGGS01000293.1 GCA_010024525.1 Verrucomicrobiota bacterium
CGCATGACGAATCCATCGCCGCCAAGGTGGGAACCCCCCTTCGGTTGGTGGACGGCAAGTTGGCGGGAGAAGAGGACAGATGATCATATATATCGACGGAAAGTTTTATCCGGAGGAGGAGGCGAAGATTTCGGTCTTCGACCACGGACTTCTCTATGGGGACGGGGTCTTTGAGGGCATCCGGGCCTACGAGGGGCGCATCTTCAAGCTGGAGGAACATCTGGAGCGTCTGGAGGATTCAGCCAAGGCCATTCTCCTCAAGATGCCCTGGAGTCGGGACGAAATCCGTGCCGCCGTGCTGGAAACTTGTAAGAGGAACAAAATCAAATCGGGGTATCTCCGTCTGGTCATCACCCGGGGGAAGGGGTATCTGGGGCTTTCGCCCGACCGTTGCAAAACCCCGACGATCATTATCATCGCCAGCGAACTGGAGCTTTATCCCGAGAAATATTACCGGGAAGGACTGAAAGTAGTCACCGGAGCCACGTGGAGGAATTCCCCCGCGGCATTGGACCCGGGAATCAAGTCCCTGAACTACCTGAACAACATTCTGGCCAAAATCGAGGGCCAGCAGGCGGGAGCCCAGGAGGTGATCCTGCTGAACCCCCAGGGGTTGGTCTCCGAGTGCTCCGGCGACAACATTTTCTTCCTCCGGCACGGGGCCCTGGTTACCCCTAAACTCTCGTCCGGGGCGCTGAACGGGATCACCCGCACCACGGTGTTGGAATTGGCCCGCAAGGCCGGTTGGGAGACCCGGGAAGACGATGTGCGTCGCTACGATCTTTTTACCTGTGAGGAGATGTTCCTCACCGGCACGGGAGCCGAGATCATTCCGGTCATTGAGGTCGACGGTCGACCGGTGGGCAACGGAAAGCCCGGTAAAAAGACCGCCGAATTGATCCAGAGTTATCGCCAACTGGTCACCACCACCGGGACCCCCATCCCGGCCTGAAGCCAACGCCGTGGACTGCCAGAAGTGCGCCCGCAAGCCAGCCACGGTCTTCATGACGACCGTGGTGGGTGGGGATCTGAAAAAAGTCGATCTATGTGAGGACTGTGCCCGCAGTTCCGGGGCCATCCATCCCGCGGGATTCGTGGCGGCTGACCTGATCATTCAGGAGGCCCTGCAGGTTGTCGTTCCCTCGGAAAGAACCTGTCCGGCCTGCGGGTATTCTTTGGAAACACTGCAAAAGACCGGGCGTCTGGGTTGCGGAGTTTGCTACGAAAAGTTTTCCGGCCCCCTCCAGGCCGCTTTGGTGGAGTCCCAGACGGATGTGGTTCATCGAGGGAAAAGACCCGTGCGAAAGAATGCAACCCGGGAAGAGTTGGAGGCGGAGTTGCGTCATCATGTCGCCCGCGAGAATTATGAGGAAGCAGCCCGCCTGCGGGACCGCATTGCCATGATGGAAATTTCCGCGGCAAAAAAACCGGAGTCCGCTTGAAAGTTTCTTTGGAGTGGTTGGGAGAGTGGTGTGATTGGAAAGGAACCACGGAAGAATTGGCCGAACGTCTCACCAGGAGCGGAACCGAGGTGATTTCCATCACCTCCACCGGAAGCAAGGTCAAGGGGGTGGTGTCTGCCAAGATCCTCGAGAAAAAACAACATCCCAATGCCGACCGCCTGACGGTTTGCCTGGTGGATGATGGCAGTGGTCCACGTCAGGTGGTTTGTGGGGCAAAAAATCATCAAGCCGGGGATATGGTTCCGTTGGCCAAGCCGGGAACGGTTTTTCCGGACGGAATGACCATTAAGTCAGCCAAACTCCGGGGTGAGTTCTCGGAAGGTATGCTGTGTTCGGCCAAGGAACTCGGGTTGGCGGAGGATGCGGAGGGACTCCTGCTTCTTCCGGCGGAGACCAAGCCGGGCGTTCCCTTGGAGCAGCTGTTTCCCGGGGAAACGGTGATCGAGGTGGAGATTACGTCCAATCGGCCGGATTTGGCCTCGGTGGGTGGATTGGCGCGCGAACTTGGGGCATTGGGATTCGTGCGGAAATCACGCCCGGATGTTCCCTGCAGCCCGTCAACTCCTTTGAGCGGGTGGAAGGTTCAGGTGGAGAATTCTCAGGATTGCCCCTACTACACGTTAACGGGACTGAAGGTTCGTCCCGATATCGATTCGCCGGAATGGATGAAGAAGAGGCTGGCGGCTTGTGGGATGCGAAGTCTGGGTCTTTTGGTGGATGTGACAAACTATGTCCTGCTGGAGATGGGGCAACCGGTC
>RGGS01000294.1 GCA_010024525.1 Verrucomicrobiota bacterium
CAAGGTCGCAAAGGGCATCCATGGCGGCCCGGATGGTCCGGCCCGTGTAAAGCACATCGTCGACCAAGATTACCGTCCGGTCCTTCACATCGAAAAGAACCTCCGTTCCTTTGGGCACGGGGATACTTCGCGTCAGGTCGTCGCGATGGAAGCTGATGTCCAAGGAACCCACGGGCAGGAGTTTCCCACCCTCAATTTGCTGAAACTCTTTGGCCAATCGATGGGCCAATGGCACGCCACGGGTCTGGATGCCAACTAAAGCCATGTCCCCCTTGGGATGTTTTTCGGCAAATTCATGAGCGATCCGCCGCACCGCGCGGCGCACCGCTTCACCGTCCATCAACTTTGTTTCCATTTCCGCCTCCTTAAGGAACTCACAGGTTCCCGTTAAAGGACGCGACCCGCGTCTCAGGTTGTACTATGGATGTGACTCCAATTTGGCGATTTCTTTTTCCCTTACCGTGCGCCACTCCGACCGGTGCTTCACGATCCAATCCAATAGTGCCTTTTCAAAACCCACGTCATGTCCCGCCTGTTCACTGAGATACCATTTATGGCGCAAAATTTCCTCCCGCTCCAAAAGAAATTCACGATACAGAGCCGAATTTCGGAAAACCGAATTAGGATCTGTGGCCAGGTTGGGTTGTCCCGTCCCGCTCATAATTCGTAACATGGCTCTCTTGGGCTATTTCGCAAGAAGGACGTTAAAATTATGTGAAAATATAAACCGCTTATGCCTTGATATTTGAAAATAGGATTTTTCCTAGTCCGTCTGCCAGCTGTTGCAAAACCATCCCCGAAGGTGATTTTGGGTTGGCCAAAACCACTGGCTTTCCTTTGTCTCCAGACTCTCTGGCCTTGGGATCTAGCGGGACTTCCCCCAGCAGTGCCACCTTCTGTCTCTCTGCCTCCTTTTTTCCTCCCCCCGAACCAAAGATCTCGTGTTTTTGGTTTGTCCCAGGAACCACAAAATAACTCATATTCTCCACCAACCCAAGAATCGTGACATTCACCTTTCGAAACATGGCGATGGCTTTCCTCGCATCCACTAAGGCCACCTCTTGGGGAGTTGTTACGATCACCGCCCCGTCCAAAGCCACCGTCTGGACAATTGTCAGTTGAATATCCCCGGTTCCCGGTGGCAAATCCAGAATCAGCACATCCAACTCACCCCAAGCCACCTGCCGCAAAAACTGCTGGGTAAAACGGGTGACCATTGGTCCCCGAAGCGCCGCGGGACTATCATCGCCGAGCAACATTCCCATACTCATTAACTTCACCCCATGGCAGGTGGCGGGCACGATCCGCTCGGTACCCTCCTCTACCTGAATTCCGTCCCGGCAACCCAGCATCAAAGCCTGACTCGGCCCGTATAGATCACAGTCACACAGCCCCACCTTGAATCCGTTTTTTGCCAAACTCACCGCCAGGTTGGCCGCCACCGTGGATTTCCCCACGCCACCCTTCCCGCTGGCCACGGCCACGATTTTCTTCACGCCTTCAATTCCCTGTGGCCCGGTCGTGGCAGCCGCTTGGGGAGGTGCCACTTCGGTCTCAATGGTCACGCTCTTGATTGGATCGTAGCCTTTCAAGGTATCCCGAATTTCTTTTCCGATTCTCTCCGGAATCGCCGGATCCGGTGTAGTCAGCTTGAGCTTTAATTTCAGATCCGTCCCATCCAGCTCCATATCTTGAACCAATCCAAAGGAGACAATATCCCGACTGAATCCAGGGTATTTTACCCCCCTCAATCGGGTCACCACCTCATCCCGCCATCCATTCACAACCATGCACCCACTCTGCCATCTCCCCCTCCCCTACTCCAGCCTTGGAAAGTTTTCACAAAAAGATGAGCCTGCCTGAATATTGAAAGTCGGGTGATTGAATGAGTTCAAATCACGAGGGATCCAATGCCGAATGAAAAAAATCAACTCATGAAGCTAATGCTACCTGAAGTCGCTTCACCCCTTCAGCCATACGATCCGCCGCGTCCGCCATCTGTTCCATTAGGGTTTGCTTGATTGCCTCGATCTGAGCCTCATTTCCCTGTGCTTGGGACTCCAGTGTTTTGAATCGTTGAATAAGGGTGAGAGTCTCAAGATTGGCTTCGATGCTTTTGCCAATGCTAGCTTTATGAAACAGCGCCTGGCAATCTTCAATTGATTGCGGTTTGGGTGGAATGTCTTTAAGGACATGTTCGTGCCAAAAGGTGATGGCTTT
>RGGS01000295.1 GCA_010024525.1 Verrucomicrobiota bacterium
CCCCGATCTCCTTGAATTTTTCCTCCGCCTTTTTATCGCCCTTGTGCTTATCGGGATGGTGCTGGATGGCTAGTTTTCGGTACGCCTTTTTAATGTCCTCGGCCGAGGCGCTTCGGGCCACCCCCAAAACTTCGTAATAGTCTTTTTTGGCCGACACGGATCAGGAGGCGGGTTGTGCCGGGGCAACGGTCACCACACTGGCGGGACGAAGGAGGCGATCCCCGATTTTGTATCCCCGGCGACGCTGGTGCAGCACGGTTCCTTCAGGTTTTCCGGGAGCAGGCTCCTGACCCAGAGCCTCATGAAGATTGGGATCAAAGGGTTTGCCCATCGCCTCAATGGGGGTGACCCCATGTTCGCTGAGGAACCGTTCGAACTGGGTTTGGATCAGTTTCACTCCCGTGACCACGGAAGCGGCATCGGGGGCGGTGGAGGCGGCCTGCAGTCCCAGTTCCAAGTGATCCAAGAGCGGAAGAAGATCGGAGAGGAGAGCTTGGTTGGCATACCGGAGAGACTCCTCTTTCTCGCGGACAAGACGCTTGCGGGTGTTTTCGAAGTCGGCTTTGGCCCGGAGCAGTTGGTCTTTCAGGGAAGCGATTTCAGCCGCGGGATCGGTCGTGGCGGGGGAGGGTGAAGGGTTGGCGGAAGGAGCCGCCTCTTTTTTTGTTTCAGGTTTGGATTCAGTGTCGGGTGTCGGGTGGTTCTGGGAGTGCTTGGTTTTCATGAGTTTAGATTCGGTTGGGTCAATAGGGTAGGATGCAAAACATATTTATCCAAGGATGGATGTCAATCGGACGAAGATTCAGACCGGGAGAGGCTGGTTACTTTTCAGACCAGAGAAAATAGCGGTTACGCAGATCGTCGATTTTCCGGGTAAACGCGGCTTGGTTGGGGCCACCGGCTTTTTCCAGAATCCGGTAGATGGCGAGAGCTCCGCGAAAATCGCGTCTACTTTCCTGGATCCGGGCGGCTTCCGCGCCGGCTCGGGCGAACCAGAGGTATTCCGGTTGGGCTACCCCGGTCAGCTGGGTTCCCGAGCGCCCGTAAAGGACATCGAGGTAGGCCTGCAGGGCGTCCTCTTCCCGGCCCAGCTGTTCCAGGCACTTTCCACGGATAAACCCGGCTTCATTCCGCTCGGAGGAGTCGGAGATGGGACTCGAGAGCAGCGAGGCGGCAGTGGAGGCGGCCCGCTCCAGGCTGGCCCGGTCGTTGGCTCCCAGGGCAAATTCACAGGCCAGCCGGCGTTTGGTGACCTCAACCCAAGGGCGCTGATCCGGGGTGCGGGAGGCGAGGAGCGAGTTGGCGATCTGTAATCCGCCGGAGTAATCCCCGGAAGCGCGACAGGCATCGATTTCCGCCAACCGGGCATCGAGCCGCAGAGGAGAATTTTCAGGGACCAGTCGGAGAAGCTTGATGGCTTCCGTCGGATTTCCCAGGGCCAAGGCGCTCTGGGCAGCATAGTAGAGAGCGTTATCGGCCAGTGGATCTTTGGGGTATTTCGTGGCCATTTCCCGAAAAGCGGTCAGTGCCTCCCCGTGGTTGCGCTCCTCATAGTGCGTCTGGGCGATTTGAAAAGTGATGGCCGGGGCGAGGGTGCTATTGGGAAAACGGGTGAGAATCTTGGTGAATTCAACGCGAGCTTGGGCGCCGGTCAGCTCTTTGGAGCGCAGACGGGCCTCAATCCCGGAGGCCAAGGCTTGGGGGAGGAGAGGGGAGTTGGGAAAGGCCTTTGCAAATTCGGCAAAGGCCGCGATGGCCCCCGGGTAGTCCCCGCCCCGCAGGAGCGAACTGGCCCGGCGGAGAGTGGCTTCCGCTTGGAGCGGATCCGAGCCGGGCAGTTTGGAAACCTCGGCCAAGGCCGACCGGCTGGCCGCCGAATCCCCCTGCGTTTCGAGCATGCGGCCGCGTTCCAGGGCCAGACCGGCCCGGCGGGAACTATCGGGGAAGCGTTGACTGAATTCCTGTTCCAAGCGGAGAAACGTGGAGATATCGGAACCACGGGCGGCGGTAATCGCGGCGTTGTACAGGGCCTCTTCCGCTAGTTTGGGATCCGTGGCGGTTCGGTAAGCCGCATCCCATGCGGACGAAGCTTCGGCAGCCTTGCCCTCTTTCATGAGAATTTCGGCCTGGGTGGCTTGCGCCTGATAAAAAATCGTTGCATCCAGTTTGGGGGTCTGCAGGAGAGCTTTGATCTGCTCTTTGGCCGCGGGCTCTTGTCCC
>RGGS01000296.1 GCA_010024525.1 Verrucomicrobiota bacterium
GGGGCTTGCATCCGTTCCGGCAACCTCGCCCATGGCATCGCCCGTTTCGCACTATCGGTATCCGCCAACAGGGGAAGAATGGGATGATAAAAGGGTGTGGTGGTCAGTTCCACTTGCCCTGTTTCCGCCAGAGCCCGGTACTCCGCAAGAATCCCCCGCAAAACTTCCTGGTGAATTTCCATCACCCGGTTTTTTTCCTCTTCCGTAAATCCCCTGTCTTTGGCCATCAGAGCCCGCAGTTCGGGATATCGCTTGCGCACGGCGAATCCGCACCAGGCCAGATTAAACCAAACCTGCAGATCCCTGAGATCCGCCTCTTTGAAACGTCTCACATTCTGCTCCGATTGCGCCGCCCCCGGACGGCGTCCGCGAAGATCGAGCAATTGACGGTACCGCGGATGAGGATCAATACAGGTCGACCAGTTGATTTTGAAGAAATGCTCCAAAATCTGCTGCTTCTCCTCGGCCGTGAGCTTGCCGGCCTCTTTTCTGGCCAGCAGCCCCCACCGGTCCCTCCCCTTTCCGCCGGCCAACTCTTCGATCTGCCGGACCAGCACCGGAGTAAGGTTGAAATTGATTTGCACCTTGGGATGACGTCGGGCCATCTCCGCCATGTCGGAATATCCCCGCACGGCGTGCAGCCGTACCCATGGCATCAACACCTCCCCGCTTTCCGCCTCGACGTAAGACGGTTGGTGGAGATGCCAAAGAAGGGCCACGTCAGCCATTCGTCATCGCCTCCCGCAGCACGTTGGCGGCTTCCTCGGGCAGTGTCGGGTTGATGTAAAACCCAGTCCCGAACTCGAACCCGGCGATTCCGGTCAGCCTGGGAAGGATCTCAATGTGCCAACGAAAATCAAAATCAATCGTGGACCAGGCATCCGGACGTCGGCTGCGGCGGAAGGGTGCCGTATGCAAAATGAGGTTGTAGTCCGGTTGATCCAAAGCCGTGGTGTAGGCCGACAAAACCCGCTGGATCGCCTCCGCCGCCAAGACCAAGTCCCCATCACTGGTGGCATGGAAATCCGGGGACTGTTTTTTGGGCAAAATGCAGGCTTCGAACGGAAACCGGCTGGCAAAGGGGCAAAAAGCGACAAAACCATCGTTTTCGAACACCACGCGGTCCCCTGTCTTTTTCTCCGCTTTGAGGATGTCCTCAAAAAGATTCCGATCCTTCTCCAGATAATAAGCCCGGGCGGCGGTCAGCTTTTCCTTCACCACGATGGGTGTCACCGGCATGGCGATCAGCTGCGTGTGGGGATGAGGCATGGTGGCCCCGGCCCGGGCCCCATGATTTTTGAAAATCAGGATATAATGCAACCTTACATCCCGGGAGAGGTCGATGATCCTGCTCCGGCACGCCTCGAGAACCCGAGCCACCCCGCTAAGCGATTGCTTCTCCAAAACCAGCTTCGGGTGGGGCGTCTCAATCACCACTTCGTGCGCTCCTACTCCATTCATCCGGTCGTAAAACCCGACGGCCTCCCGCTCCAACTGCCCCTCGACCCGCAGGGCGGGAAAACGGTTGGGAACCACCCGCACTTGCCAACCCGGGGTGTTGGGCGCCCCCCCACCGGGACGGATCGCGTAGACTTCGCCGGGAGTATATCCCTCATGCCCCTCCAAAAAGGGATCCTCCTCCGGACGCGTGGGAGGCAGCTCTTCGCAACGGTACCGCTCCGGGCGGATCTGCCGCTCCGGACTAAACACAATCCATCTTCCCACCACGGGGTCTTTTCTCAGTTCCGGCATAGTTCTCTTCTTTCCTCTCTCTGCTTCAGGCCAACACCGAGCGGTAGACGTTTTCGTAGGCCGGCACCGCCGAACCCCATCCCCACTCTTTTTTCATCCCGTTTTGACGGGCCACCTTCATTATTGCGGGTTCATCCCACAACGCCAAGGCGCGATCCATGGCCTCCCGAAGAGCCGCCTCCGTGTGCGGCCGAAAAAGGAACCCTGCGCCCCTATGGGCCACCGGATCCCACTCCTCCACCGTGTCGTGCAAACCCCCCGTGTCTCCCACCACCGGAATGGCCCCGTAGCGCATGGCATACATCTGGGTCAGCCCACAGGGCTCGCTAGCCGAGGGCATGAGAAAGAAATCCACCCCCGCAAAGATCCTGCGCGCCAGCCTCTCGTTGTGCTCCCGTCGAACCACCACCTCCCTCGGATGGTTTTGGGCCAACCGGAC
>RGGS01000297.1 GCA_010024525.1 Verrucomicrobiota bacterium
CTGCACGCCCATATCCACCTTGAAGGTCAGACTGCGGGATTGGCCCGTGCGGTTAAAATAATCCGCGGACAAAACCTGCGGGCTATTGTTAGCCCCCACCACATAAGCGGGTCCGAGGTTAAACGTCCGGTTGGGGTCAGACTCCCAGTTGTAATTGATACCCCTCTTGATCCGGAACTTGTAGTTGATGGCCGCATTTTCCGCGCCGTCGATGAAAGTGGTTAGACTGCACACTCCGTTGGCATTAGGAGCGGAAAGGGCAATCCCAGTGCCGAAATTATTAAAAAATGAACCCGCGACCTCGACTGTGTCGGTGACGGGATCAAACACCCCGCTAGCTTGAGCTACCGATACATCGACCTGGAATTTTACCTCCCGCGTGGCCGTGGCGTTGGCAAAGGGAACAGTCGTCAAGATCCGGTCCGTGGGCGTGGTTCCGGCAGGAGCGGCCACCAGGGTTCGGTTGCCGCTGATGTTTTCGTAGCCGGTCCAATCAGGAATCTTTCCACCGATCAGGTATTTGAATCCCACATTGGCCAGCCCCGTGGAAGTCACCGCCACCGTCCCCTCGTAGACGCCGTCGGAATCAAGATCAGTCAAAAGGTTGGCCGAAGTGTTCCAAATGTTTCCCGCACCAAATTCACCCACCACATAAACGGTATCCGTGCCGGCCACAAAGGCGCCCTTGAAGATCTGAACACCCATATCGACTTTAAAGGTGATGTTTTGGGTAACATTGTCGGCCACCAAAGGCGTGGTGTCGGACCCGTCTGCCCAACCGTCACCATCCGTGTCCGCTTTGGTCGGATCTGTTCCGCCGGTCTCTTCCTGCTCGTTGGTCAAAGTGTCGTTGTCAGGATCACCGGTGCCATCCTGAGCCGAGACACTACCGAAATAAGTAACCTCCCAGTTGTCCTGCAGGTTGTCGTTATCCAAGTCGCCGTCTGCATTCGGATCGATGGTCGTGTAGGAAAGTAAAGACCCACCCGTGGAAGTCACCCCCCAACCGGATGTGGCTGCATCGGAGCGACTCGCAACATCAACAAAGGGATCGTCATTCCCACCTCCACTGGTTCCCACGTCAAACTTAAATGTATCACCTAACGTCAGGCCTAAAGATGCCAACGGCACGGTCCAAATGACTTTGTTGGAGCCAGTTTGAGTCAGATCAATAGAGGCGCCAGAAGCAGAGGCCCAAGCGTTTGAAACATATTGAGAAAATCCCAAACCGCCCCCCACAACATTTACCCAAGAGCCAATAAAAAAGTTAATTCCCTCGGCATATGTGTTGGGGCGATTCCAAGGATTCCCCGTCGTGGAGCTAGAGGAGGCCGCCGCCGTCCGGATTCCAATCAAGTACTTGGTCCAATCAGAAAAAGCCCTCGTGGTGACGGTGAAGGTGATGTTTGAGGCGTCATTAGTGACATCCACCGAAATGATGTCCAGATTTCCAAATCCATTATCAAAAAGATCACTGCTGGCATCGCTATACACACGGGCTTCAGAAAGGGAGGCCAAGAAAAACGAAGAGGTAACAGTCGCTATGATCACCGATACTTTCGAAAATCGTTTTTTCATAGGCTCGTTATAGCTTCCTCCAAAAGCATGAATTTGAATTCATACCCAACACAGAACAATATCGCCTAGGATGGCGATTCCCGCAAGAGGGACTTTTATTGAACTGTTCTACTTTTTTCCGGCAAATCCTGCCCCATCAAGTACCTTTGGTTCATATGCTTGCATATTAGCACGATCTGCCTTGGAGGTTACAAAAAAGACCGTCCCGCATAATTGGGGGAAACTAAAATCCCGTCGCGCTTTCCGCATACTGAATGGCATCCGACTCCCCAGCCGCATTCCGATAGATGATAATGACCCGACCCTCAGGTTTTACCGGGCTACCCTCAGCAATTACTCTTCCACCCTGCCTTATAGTGACGGATTGGGGAGCCCCGCCCGCCGTCTGGATTTTGCCCCCTTCGAGGTTGATTTTTTGGTCGTTGCACTGGATTTCACACGATGGCTCACCTACCAGGAGCAGCCGAAACCTGCTTTGCCCTTCCGGGATCGGCCCCTCAGGGATCGCCAATAGGGACAATTTTTTGTCTGGCTTGCCGGGTTGCCGGTCCTTCTCAGGAATCGACTCAAGATAGGCCACCACGGCCACGTTGCGCCCTGAGGAAAGTTCCAC
>RGGS01000298.1 GCA_010024525.1 Verrucomicrobiota bacterium
GGGGCCCTGCTCGGTGGAGTCCGAGGAACAGCTTTTGACCGTGGCCCGGGCGGCCAAAAAAGCGGGCGCCACTTTTTTGCGTGGAGGGGCCTTCAAGCCGAGAACCTCCCCCTACGAATTTCAGGGGTTAGGCGAGAGAGGGTTGGAGTTGCTGGCGTTGGCCAAAAAGGAGACCGGTCTCGGAATCATCACGGAGGTGTTGTCCGAACTCCATGTCGACAAGGTGGCGGCAGTGACCGACATCCTTCAGATCGGGGCACGGAACTCCCAAAATTTTTCCCTTTTGAAAGCGGCCGCTGGTTCCGGAAAGGCAGTGCTCTTGAAGCGTGGATTGGCCATGAAGGTCGAGGAGTGGCTTCTGGCGGCGGAATACGTGATGAGTTCGGGGAACGGGCAGGTGATTTTGTGTGAGCGTGGCATACGCACGTTTGAAACGGCCGTGCGGAACACCTTGGATCTGGGGGCGGTGGCTCTGGCGAAAAGGGAAAGTCATCTTCCCGTGATTGTGGATCCAAGCCAGGGGGCCGGTCGGGCGGATCTGGTGATTGCCTTGAGCCGGGCTTCGGCGGCCATTGGGGCGGATGGGTTGTTGGTGGAGGTGCATCCGAATCCGGCGGAGGCAAAAAGTGACGGGCAGCAGCAGTTGGACCTCGAAGGCTTAGACCAGCTGGTGAAAGAGATCGCTCCGTATGTGAAGGCGGCCGGGAGATCCACATGAGCGGCAAAAAGAATCCTTCCCGGGCGCAAAGGGTTTTGGTGGTCGATGACGAATCGGATGTGACCTATTCCTTTCAGCGGGTCTTGGCGGATGAGCCGGTGGGAGTGGAAGGAGTCACCAGCGGGGTGGAAGGATTGAAGAGGCTGAAAAAGGATCCCTACGATCTGGTGTTACTCGACGTCCGAATTGGCGAGGAGGACGGACTGGAGGTCTTCCGTCAGCTGAGAAAAGACCATCCTCGGCAACTCGTCATTGTCATGACGGCGCACGGCACGGCACAGACGGCGATCGAGGCGATGAAGCTGGGGGCTTTCGATTATATCCTGAAGCCGTTTGATGTGCCGGAATTGCTGTCGATTTTGCGAAGAGGATTGCAGACCGCCGCCTCGATGAAAGAGTTGGCTTCCGGAGATGGGGAGAAAGTGACGGAGGATAAAAATATCACCCCGGGACTCATCGGGGCCTCGCCCGCGATGCAAAAAATCTACAAGCTGGTCGGGCAAGTGGCCCGAGCTGAGGCGGCGGTGTTGTTGGTGGGGGAGAGTGGGACTGGCAAAGAGCTCGTGGCGCGGGCGATCTACGCCAATAGTCCCCGGGCGGCCCGTCCGTATGTGGCCATCAACTGTGCGGCGATTCCTGACACCCTGCTGGAGAGCGAACTCTTTGGGCATGAGCGGGGGGCTTTCACGGGAGCCCTCACGCAAAGAATCGGCAAGTTCGAGCGGGCGGATGGGGGAACCATCTTTTTGGATGAGATCGGGGACATGCCACTGGCCCTGCAGGCAAAACTTCTGCGAGTTTTGCAAAATGGGGAGTTTCAAAGGTTGGGCGGCGATCAGACCCTGCGAACCAGGGTGAGAGTGATTGCCGCGACGAACAAAGATCTGACGGCGATGGTGAAGGCGAAGACCTTCCGAGAGGATTTATTTTACCGGTTGAATGTGGTGCAGATCCAGTTGCCCCCGCTGAGGGAGCGACCGGAGGATGTGTTGCCTTTGGCGGAACATTTTCTCAAGCGGGCGGCCAAGGATCAGCCTCTCAAGCTTTCCCCGGGAGCCAAAAAAGCCCTGCAAGGTTATGCTTGGCCCGGAAATGTGCGGGAGTTGGAGAACGCGATCGAACGGTCGGTGGTTTGCGCGGCTTCCCATTCGATCGAGCCGGACGATCTTCCGCCGGAGATTGGTGGGTCATCGATTTCGTCGTTTGCTGCCGCAGAGGATTCCGACTGGTGGGGCACGGTGGCGAACTTGGCAGGGCAGGGTGGGGATCTCTTGGCGGCGGGGGAGAAGCTCTTGGTGGAAAGGGCGCTGGCCCGGGCCGGCGGAAACGTCAAAAAAGCCTCGGAAATTCTCGGGGTGACGAGAGCGGCCTTACGGACAAGGGTCGCGCGTTACGGATTGTCGGCCAAAGGCTAAAAATCAATCCGCTATCAGTTTGGAAAGAATCTTGGGCAGGGGGGAGGTGAAGCGGAG
>RGGS01000299.1 GCA_010024525.1 Verrucomicrobiota bacterium
AATCAAAGCCGAGCAAAAAAAAGCGGAGGCGCAACTCGCCCGCTTGGAGGTTGTGACCCAACTGCAGCAGGAGCAAAGCCGATGGCCGGCCTTGTTGCAGGAAATCAAAACGAAAATCCCTCCCGGCATGTGGATCAACCGTTTGGGGTTGGCCTCGGGTCCGGTTTCCGAGAGCCCGGGTGATGTTCCGGCAAAAACTCCCGCGACGAATCCGGTAAAAAAGATTCCGGTTTTGGAGATCTCAGGAATGTTTGAGACCAAGTCAGAGGAGGCTGATGCGCAGGTGGTGGAACAATTTCGCAAGGCCCTGGAGGCTGGAAATCTGCTTCAGAACGTGGTGATCGTGGAGCGGGAGACACCGGAAAGGTCGGCAGACGGGAAAACACAACAGGTCGCCTTGAAGTTCAGCCTTCGTGCAGACTGGCCGGAAAGTGAAAAAAATCCCGGCAAAGAAAAAGGGCAGGGCAAATGAAGGGAAAGCTGACCCGGGATCAAGTGCTTCTCTTGGGTGGTTTGGCGCTGCTTGTCGCGATGGCAGGGGGTTTGGGTTGGTATGGATTGGGTGAATTGACGGCGGGGTTGGAGCGTGCCCAAGCATTGGTGGATCGCAAGGGAAGTGGAGATCTTGCATCGGTTTTGAATCGTCCGGGGGGCCTGGGCGCTGCCAGAAAAGACACCGAGGAAATGCTCAAATTCAGCCAAGACCTTGGCAAACGGGAAGAGGCGGTGATCGGTCCTTGGTATCGGGGTTGGGAGGAGGCCTCCGGACAGGGGGCGGACTGGTCCAAAGACCCCGGGCCATGGAAGGACAAGTTAGTGAGAGACAATGACGAAGTGCTGAAAAAGTGCAGTCAGGCCAAAGATGCAAGCACGGTCACTTTGGGGGAAAACTTTTATCTGGGCCTGGAAGAATTTAAGCAAAAAAGCCCATCCAACGAACAGGTGCCAAGGCTCGCCCGCCATTTATCGGTCGCAAAGAAATTGGTTGATTTGCTTATCCTCGCCAAAAAAGTGAGGGAGGGATACGCCACGCCGTGCGTTTTGTTGGGGTTGGAGGTTCCCTCGGGTTCTGAGGTTGCCAATCTCGAGGCGGGAAAGTCCAGCAAAGGTGCGGAGGATAAAAATGCGGAATTCATCCGCGAACGTTATCGGATCAGAATCTCCTGTTCTCCGGAAGTGCTGTACGAATATGTGCGACTTCTGAGTCAGGACGATTGGTTGTTTGTCATCACCAATCTGAGTCTTGCCAACGAGAGGGAGACCTTTCCCAAGAGAGGGGAAATAGCCAAACTCTTTCAGGTTGAAACTCCGGCAAATGCGATGCCGCAAGATCGTGAGGCTCCACGGGGAGGTGAAAAGGAAATGGGCAAAGCCAAGCTTTTGCTGGTTCTTTCCGGCAAGGAAAGAGTCAACGTGAATCTGGAGGTGGACTTTATTGGGTGGAAAAACTTTGCCTTTGCCGAAAAAACCCAAGGGGGGAAAAAATGAAAAAAACATCCCCTTGGCTTATTGGTGGCGTGGTGCTGGCCATGGGATCTGCATCGGGTGTTTGTTTCGCGCCCACTTATTTTTCTTCCCAAGGATTCCGAGCCTGTGCAACCGATCAACGATCAGCAGATCACGGATGATGGAATTCAGATCGGGTGGAAAATGAAATATCAGTTCGATCCGGAGGATCCAGACGTGGCCGAGGAGGATACCGACCGGGATGGCTTCACGAACAAGGAAGAGTTTGAAAAAGGCACAAATCCCCGAGACCCTTCCAGCAGCCCTGCAAAATGGGTCAAAGTCAAAATCCTTGCCGTTGAAACAAACGCCATCTCGCTTGGGTTTTCGGGAAAAAGTGGCGACCGTTACACCTTGCGTCTCCTGCTGGCAGGGAAAAAAAAGGATGTGGATGTGGTGGTGGGCGATCAACTGTGGTTGGCTGCGACCGTTAAGGGTTTGGAGGTGCTCAGGAGTGAATCAGACTGGAAAAAGCTGAAGGATGGGGGGGGATGCCCACACGCGATTCCTGTCAAGGTCAAGGGGTATCACGAGAGCAAGGGAAAACGTATGGATGATAAAACCAAGACGGAAAATGATTACGATGATTCCTATTTGGAACTCGAAAGATTGGATGGGCTCGGCGGTACGAGCAAAATCCTGATTGATGAGAGGGGAAAGAGTCGGGGGGTAGTTTTTTCGGTG
>RGGS01000300.1 GCA_010024525.1 Verrucomicrobiota bacterium
ATCACTATCTCGAACGGGGCGACGTTAAAATACTTCAGTGCCAACACCAGTTGGCTGCCGTTGGGCAATACCATCTCCGGGACGGGCAACCTGATCTTTGAGGGAACGGGGGTAGCCTCCGTGGCAAACTTTGGCGTCAGCCAAAACAACAGCGGATTCAGTGGTCCCACCACGATCACCAATGCCCGGGTCTGGCTGACCCATGGCAACGGCCTGGGTACCGGAGCGGTGACGATCGGCAGCGGCGCCGGCCTGACGGTGGAGAACGTGACGTTCAGCAATGCAATCTCCGTGGCCGGGTTGGGTTGGAACGAAGGGACTTCCTACGGAGCCATTCGTTTGTCCGGCACCACCGGCGTCGTTTCGGGACCGGTCACCATGACCGACAACGCGAGAATTGCGGTCATGGGTGGATCGATCGGCACAGTTTCCGGAGTGATCAGCGGGACGAACAAGAACCTCGAAAAGTACGGTACTGGGGGTCTTTATCTAACCGGCGCGAACAACTTCTCGGGCACGTATCAACACAACGGCGGGGTGACCATTTTGAACAGCACCAGCGGTCCAGCCCTGTTTAACGGCACCAGCGGGACGCTGATCATTGGTAACACGGTTGGCAATGCGGGTCCGGGAAGCGCCACTTGGCGTGGCGATTGGTACAGCACGGTCGAGATTTACCGGACCAACCAACTGGGGACCAATGTCAACGTGCAGTTCAATCCTACCGCCGGGAACGCCTACCTTGTCCTGCGGGGGAGCGACACGTTGATCGGAAACCTCAGTGGCACCAACAACGGCGGCCCGGCAATCATTGAGAATGTCGAAGGGGACACCGGGTACGGTACCGGACGGTTAACCGTGACCCAGACAACCAACGCGAGCTTCACCGGATATGTCCGGGACGGAAACTGGAATGGCAGTGCCGGTGGATTGGCGTTGACCAAGAATGGGGCGGCCACCCTGACGATCAATGGAATCGATTCAACCGGCTATGTGAACTACACAGGCGGAACGGTGGTGAATGAGGGCCGTTTGATTCTCCGCAACACGGCTACAGGCGGCAACTTCACCAACAACAACGCCTTCGTCGAGTTCAGGACGGATGGTTCCAATATTCAGCTCTCCAACGGAACGCTGAGTGGCAACGGCACCTATGTGAAGACGGGGGCGAACAGTCTCTTTTTAGGTGCGAACGGACAAACCGAGAACATTAGTTTGGCGGCGGGTGGTTGGATCGATGTCCAGCAAGGCACAATGCGGAACGAGTACACGGCCGGCAACTGGAGCAACAACCTGGGTTCCCTGAACATCGCGGCGGGGGCCTTGGTGGACATGTGGGACAGCGCAGGAGGGATCACCGTGGATCGTTTGACCGGGGCCGGCATTTTGGCCGGAGGACTCAACGGAAACCGGAGCCTCACGGTGGGCGTGGCGAACGGTTCGGGAACCTTTGGCGGGGCCCTCACGAATTTTGTTTCCAATGTGACGGGACAAACCGGCGGGATCCTCAACCTGGTGAAGCGCGGGACGGGGACGCAAACCCTCTCCGGCAGCGGAAGCAACAACTACACGGGCTTCACCCGGGTGGAGGCCGGCACGCTGGCGGCGGGAACGAACAATGTGTTCAGCGCAAACTCGGTGGTGACGCTCTCCAACGCTGCCGCCGTGACCCTCGATCTGTTTGGCTTCAACAACTCGATCGGCGGTTTGGCCGGCGGCGGATCCACTGGCGGGGAGGTGAAGCTGGGTGCCGGCATCCTGACGCTGGGCTGGGTCAACGGAAACGACGGTTACTCCGGACTGATTTCCGGAACGGGTAGCCTGATCAAGGTGGGTAGCGGCACGCAGACTTTGATGGCGGCCAACACCTTTACGGGCGGGGCCCGGGTGAACAGCGGCACGCTGGCGATCGGGGTGGCCGAGGCGCTGGGCACCGGAAGTCTGACCCTCGCCTCCAACAACGCGACCGTTTCCACCCTGGCGGACATGACAGTGACCAACAGCGTTGTCATCAATGGCGCCGGGGTGGTGAACACCGGTACGAACCGGGTGAACAGCACGGGGACGATCAGCGGCGCAGGCAGCCTGAACAAACAGGGGACGGGGACGCTGGTGTTGTCCGGCTCGAACAGCTTCTCCGGCGGCTCCTTCCTCAATGCGGGGACGCTCTCCTTCGGCAGCACGGACGCG
>RGGS01000004.1 GCA_010024525.1 Verrucomicrobiota bacterium
GCGGAGCAGGGCAAGCCGACGTCACTGGGCCGTCCGGAGTTTCCGGCCGTGGGCACCAACTGCATGAACTATGGCAATGTGGCCCGGGCTACCCAGGGCTTGGTGAACTATCTGCAAAAAAACTTTCCAGGAAAGAAGCCGTCGGTCGTCTTCGCCCATGACACACGACACTTCTCGCGGGAGTTTGCGGAGCTTTCCGCCCGCACGGTGGCAGCGGCCGGCGGCACCGCCTATCTCTTTGTGGAGGATCGGTCCACGCCGGAACTTTCCTTCGCGGTGCGGCATCTGGGGGCCCAAGCGGGAGTGGAAGTCACGGCCAGTCACAATCCTCCTCATGACAACGGCTATAAGGTGTACTTTTCCGATGGGGCTCAGATTGTGGAACCGCATGCCTCCGGGATCATCCGGGAGGTGGAGGCGGTTCAGGAACCGGAGATGGATCCGCAGCCCAAAAATGGAGGCAAAGTAGTTGTCGTCGGTCCGGAAGTGGATGCGGCTTATTTGGAGGCCTTGAAAGAACTGGTGATTGAAGGGGAGATGATGAAAAAGGAGGGGGCCAAGCTGAAGGTGGTTTTCTCTCCGCTGCATGGAACCGGCGTCAGAATTGTGCCGCCGATGTTGAAAAATGTCGGTGTACCGATTTCGATCGTAGCTTCGCAGGAAAAGGGGGATGGAAGGTTTCCAACCGTAAGGTCACCCAATCCTGAAAACGGGGAGGCCCTTGCCCTGGGAATCGAACTGGCGAAGAAGGAGAAGGCGGACCTGGTGGTGGCGACTGACCCGGATGCCGATCGGATGGGGGTGGCTTTGCGAAACGCTGCCGGAGATTACGAGCTGATCACGGGAAACCAGATTGGTTCGTTGCTGGCGTCTTATCGGATCGACCGGATGAAAGCCAGGGGATGGATCCGGCCGGGACAGGAAAAGGGCTGTGGTTTGATCAAGACCTTCGTGACGACGGATCTGCAGAAGGAGATTGCCGCAGCAGCTGGGATGAAGTGCGTGGAGACGTTGACGGGCTTCAAATATATCGGTGAAAAACTGGGGATTTATGAAAAGCAGGCCGGTGGGCGTGGAAAGATGGGATCGGAGGAGTGGAGGAAGAAGAGAATAGAAAAGAGCACTTTCTTTGTTTTCGGGGGGGAGGAGAGCTACGGGTATAGCGGAGGGGATTTTGTGCGGGACAAAGATGCCAACGGGGCGGTGCTGATGTTTGTTGAAGCGGCGGCATGGGCAAAGTCACAAGGGAGAAGCTTGTTGGAGGAGATGGATGAGATTTACCGGAAATACGGTCTGTATCTAGAGAAGCTGGGAACCTTGGAGATGCCCGGGGCGGAGGGTGCCAAGCAGATTGCCCGGGCGGTGGAGAGCTATCAGAAAAGTCCCCCCCAGGAATGGGGAGGGAGAAGGGTGTCGGGATTGACGGACTTTGAAGAAGGATGCCATCAGGATGTGGATGGAAAGGAGATCCCGAAGGAACGGATGTTGATTTTCGACCTGGGGGAGGGATTCCGAGTGGCGGTGCGGGCTTCCGGAACGGAACCGAAGATGAAGTTCTATTTTTTTGGAAAAAAGAAAGTTGGAGTTGGAGAGGATCTGGCGAAGGCCAAGAAGGATCTGGCGAATCTTTTGAGCGAGTTGTGGACATGGACCCAGTCGGACGCGCAGAAGCGGGCGCAGGAAAATTAAAATGGCCTATCCCGAAAAATTGCAGCAGATCGTTTCCCTGTTTGAGCACCTTCCCGAGGAAGAAAAACGGGAGAGTTTGGTTTCTTACAGCCTGACCGCAAAAAACTATGAACCCAAAGATGGGGAAAAGTTTGATTTGGAGGATGTGCGAAAGGATGAGGAGTGTGCCGATACCGTGGGGGTGTTTCTCCGGGTGGATGGGGGGAAGAGCCATTTTCGCATGACGTTAGGACCGCAGGTGCAGACCTTGACCAAGGCGATGGCAGCGATTCTTTGCAAGGGGTTGGATGGCGTGACACCCAAGGCGATTATGGAGTTGGAGAGCGATTTTGTGCCAAAGATTGTGGGCGCGCAGTTGGTCCGGGTGAGAAGTCAGACCACCTACTATATCCTCTCCCGGATGAAAGGCATTTGTAAGGTCTGGTCGGACCGGCAGAGGGCTGCTTCAGGCGGAAGTATTTAATCACCAAAAGTCAAAGGTCCCCCACCGGTAGGGATATTTAGAATTTGATTTAGAATAATTCTAAACTAGGTTGAAGGGCTGATGAACAGCCTCAAACAAATAGATCGGGGTGCCTTGAGCGACGCCTTGGATCATTCCGGTCAAAGGACCACTCCTCAAAGAGAGACGGTGTTTAGCGTGCTGCTGGATGAAAGAGATCATCCAACGGCTGACGAGGTGTACACCCGGACAAAATCCCGGATGCCGTCCATCTCCATGGCGACGGTCTACAACTGTCTGGAGACGCTGGTTTCGTGTGGCTTGGTCAAGCAGGTGAACATTGAAAGGGAGCCGACCCGTTACTGTCCCAATCTGGCCCCTCACGCTCATTTTCATTGCCGAGATACGGGTCGTGTCTACGACGTGCCGGTTCCCGCAGGCATGATGAAGGATTTGGCCAAGGTGTTGCCGGGGGAGTATTCTGCCGATTCGGTGGAGCTGGTTTTTCGCGGTCATCTTTCGAAAGGAAAAAAACAATGAAGTGTGCTCTCGAAATCAAAGGACTCAAAGCGGGCATCGGTGGGACCGAAATTCTGCACGGACTGAACCTCACCATTCCCAAGGGAGAGGTGCATGCCATCATGGGCAAGAACGGTTCGGGCAAAAGCACCTTGGCCAAGGTGATGGCAGGGCACCCCGATTACGAGGTCACAGGCGGGGATGTTCTGCTCGACGGGAAAACCATTCTTGGATTGGAGCCGGATGTGCGGGCGCGGGAGGGACTGTTTCTGGCCTTCCAGTATCCGAGCGAGATTCCCGGGGTAACCATCGCGAATTTTATGCGGGCAGCCCTCAACGCCCGTCGTCCCGAGGGGCAAGAGATCGATGCCGTGGAATATTACAACGAGCTCTACAAGAAGATGGATCTGTTAAAGATCGATCGCGCCTTTACTTCCAGAGCGGTAAACGACGGGTTTTCCGGAGGGGAGAAAAAGAAGAACGAAATTCTCCAGATGGCCATGTTGGAACCAAAATACGCGGTTCTGGATGAAACCGACTCGGGTTTGGACATCGACGCCCTGAAGATTGTCGCTCATGGGGTGAACAGCCTACGCGGGCCAAAACTCGGAATTTTGGTGATCACCCACTATCAGCGTCTACTCGACTACATCGTGCCGGATGTGGTGCATGTGATGGTGGATGGGCGAATTGTGAAGAGCGGCCCGAAGGAGCTGGCTCTCGAAATGGAAAAGAAGGGGTACGACTGGGTGGAAAACCTCGTTGCGGCCTGAAAGGATCCAGCAAAATGAGCGACACCGAACTACAGGAAAAACCGGATCTGCAGATTGACCAGGATCAGGGAAATTTTTCCTATCCTGAGGATTACGCTTTCGATGCCGGGACCGGTCTGACCGACAAGACGATCGACTATATCTGTGACGCGAAAGAGGATCCGGATTGGGTCCGAGAGTTTCGCAAAAAAGCGCTGAAAGTTTTCAACGAGAAACCCCTCCCGACGCATTGGGCCAGCAAGGATCTGGAGAACATTCACTTCAACGATTTCCGCTATTATCTCTCCAAAGGGGCCAAACCGAAGCGGTCCTGGGACGAAGTACCGGATGACGTGAAGAGGACCTTTGAGCGGTTGGGGATTCCGGAGAAGGAGAGGGCTTTCTTGGCAGGGGTGGAGGCGCAGTTCGACAGCGAAGCGGCCTACTCGAACATCAAGAAGGCGGTGGCGGAGCAAGGCGTGATCTTCGTGGGAAGCCGGGAAGGGCTTAAGGATCATCCTGAAATCTTCAAGAAGTGGTTTGGAAAAGTCATTCCCACAGCCGACAACAAATTTTCCGCGCTCAATAGCGCTGTCTTTTCCGGCGGTTCGTTCATCTACGTCCCCAAAGGGGTCAAGGTAAAGCATCCTCTGCAGGCCTATTTTCGGATCAATGCGGAAAATTTTGGGCAGTTTGAGCGAACCCTGATCATCGTGGATGAAGGGGCCGAAGTGACCTACATGGAGGGATGCACCGCCCCGAAGTTTGATTCGGTCACCCTGCACAGTGCGGTGGTGGAGTTGGTGGCTATGAAGGGAGCCAAAATCCAGTACATCACTGTCCAGAACTGGAGCCCGAACGTCTTCAATCTTGTGACCAAGCGCGGTTTGGCACATGAGGAGTCCGAGATCAAGTGGATCGATTGCAACATTGGCTCCCGACTGACGATGAAATATCCCGGGGTGATATTGAAGGGGCGGAAGGCTCGTGGAGAAGTTCTCTCGATCGCTTTGGCCAATAACGGCCAGCACCAGGATACCGGAGCGAAAATGATCCATGCGGCGGACGAGACGACCTCCAACATCATCTCCAAATCGATCTCCATTGGATCGGGACGGGCTACCTACCGGGGGCTGGTGCACATCCCGCGGCATCTCAAGGGATGCAAGAACAACACGGAGTGTGATGCGCTCTTGATCAATACGGAGTCCCGTACCGACACCTATCCGGCAATCGTCACCCGGGGGGAGGGGAATTCGGTTCAACACGAGGCCAGTGTTTCCAAAGTGAGTGCGGAGCAGATCTTCTACATGCAGCAGAGGGGATTGTCGGAAGGCCAGGCCATGAGCCTGAGCGTCAATGGGTTTGTCAACGACCTCGTCCGGCAGTTTCCCATGGAATATAGTGTGGAGCTTAAACGTCTCATCGACCTCGAGATGGAGGGGTCGGTGGGCTGAAACCAGCCAAGATCCATCACACAGGAGAAAAGAAGCCATGGCCGACATCGCCAACCGATACCCCGAAAACGTCCCCGGGGCCTACTACGTGGACAACCAGTGCATTGACTGCGACCTTTGCCGCGAAACGGCGCCGGCCAGCTTCAAGCGCAACGATGACGGGGGGTATTCCTTCGTCTATCACCAGCCCACCACGCCGGACGAGCAGAAGCTCGCTAAAGAGGCGATGGAAGGTTGCCCGGTCGAGGCCATTGGCGCCAACGGATCGTAAAAACCAGGCACCCGATGGGTAAAAACGGCCCAATCCCCACCGGCCGGAACGGATCCCCCGGACCGGCCTGGTGGCAGGCGCGCAAGGCGGAGGCTTGGAAGAAATTCCAGGCCACCCCGATGCCGCGTCGACAGGACGAGGATTGGCGTTTTGCGACCATCGACGCGATTCAGCTGGGGGACTTCCATCCCGGCAGCAAGGGGAAAACAGCTGAGAGCAAACTACTGGCCCGTAGTTCGGCGTCTTTTCCTCATGCAGCCAAAGCGGTTTTTGCCAACGACTGCCTTTTACATGTCGAAGGAGGGGAGGAGTTAGCGAAAAAGGGTGTGGTTTTTGAATCCCTCGGCGGGGCATTGCAAAAACATCCCGCCTTGCTGGAAAAACACCTTATGGCGCATCCGGTCGATCTCGGGGCGCAGAAGTTTGCCGCTCTGCATGCGGCCCATGCCTCGGCCGGCGTGTTGATTTACGTGCCCAAAAACGTCGAGATTGAACTGCCGCTGGTTGCCTTTCATTGGCTGGACGGATCCGAGGCGGCAGTTTTTCCCCATACCCTGATTGTGGCGGAGAGCCACGCCAAGGTGACGGTGGTGGACTTTCTCGGTTCCACTGAGGTCGACGGGACGGGATTGGCCTGCGGGGTCAACGACCTGCTGGTCGGACCGGGAGCCAAGGTGGATTACATCTGCCTGCAGCGATGGGGCTCGAAGGTGACGAGTTTCCAGTTGAACTCCACCCGGGTGGAAAAAGACGGAGAGGCCCGGAGTCTTTTTGTGAATCTGGGAGCTGCCTATGCCCGGCAGGAGAGCCGAAGCACCTTGGTGGGGGGGGGAGCACGGAGCGAGATGTTGGGTCTTTCCGTGGGGAACGACCGGCAGGAGTTCGATCAAAGGACCCTGCAGTGTCACGATGTGCCGAACACATGGAGTGATCTTCTCTACAAGAACGCCCTGGACGATCGTTCGAAATCAATTTTCAAAGGACTGATCCGAGTGGCGCCCGGGGCAGCCAAAACGGATGCGTATCAAAACAACCGGAATCTTTTGCTGAATCCGGAGGCCGAGGCCGACTCCATGCCTGGTCTGGAGATTCTCAATGACGACGTCCGCTGCACCCATGGAGCCACCACTGGGCAGATTGATCGGGATCAGCTCTTTTATCTCATGGCCCGGGGAATTGATCCCCGGACCGGGGCCCAACTTTTAGCTCATGGATTTTTCGAGGAAGTCATCGACCGGATTCCCGACAAAAAGATCGGGGAGGCGGTAAGGACATTTATTGTGGAGAAGTTTGCCTCCATGAAAATGCAGAGGACAAAAGAAGAAGGCATGGGCCCGGTCCGGAAATCGGGTAAGGGCAGTTTGCCGGAAACCGAGGTGCTCGATGTCAGGGCGCTTCAGGGTTTGGGAACGTAAGTTTTTGGAATCCCGACCGGATGGATGATTTAATCCCATGAGCGTCCCTCCTGCCCAAGGTTGTGTTATTCCGGCGATTCCGCTGAATGAGGCGGATCGGCAAGCCGCATTGGATGATCTTAAATTAATCGATTCCCCCCAAGAGGAACGTTTTGATCGGATTGTACAGTTGGCGCAACTTCTGTTTCACGTGCCGATTGCGTACATCGCGTTGATCGACAAGGACCGGCAGTGGTTTAAGTCCAAGGTGGGGATTGAGGCCAACGAGACATCCCGAAGTGTCTCGTTTTGCGGTCATGCTATTTTGGAGGACAAGGCGATGGTGGTGCCGGATGCGTTGCAGGATTATCGCTTTGCGGGAAATCCGATGGTTTTAGGGGAACCCTTTATTCGGTTTTACGCAGGTCAACCCTTGCGGGGTCCGTCCGGGCACAAAGTGGGAACGTTATGTCTGGCGGACAGTGAGGCGAGGGAGCTTGGGGAGCATGACCTCAAGATGCTTTCGCAAATCGCGAAACTGGTGGAGAGGGAATTCACCCTCTTGGATAAAATCCAGATGCAGATTGAGACTTTGAAGGCGAAAGAGGAGCTGGAAAAAAAGGGGCGGGAACTGGAAAAGGCCGTGGCCGATTTGTCGGCCGAGAAGCAGAATTCAGAATTTCTTTTGACCAATATATTTCCCGGGGGCGTCGCGAATGAGTTGCGGGCGAATGGCAAGGTCAAGGCGGTGGGGCATGACCGGGCGGTAGTGATGTTCTCCGATTTCAGTGATTTCACCTCGGTGGCGGCGACGTATAGCCCGGCGGATCTGGTGGAGGAGTTGAATCGCGCCTTTTGCCTTTTTGACGGACTGAGTGCGCGGCATGGGGTGGAGAAGCTGAAAACCATCGGGGACGGGTACCTTTGTGTGGCAGGGTTGGAGGGGGATGCGGTGGAGGCTGGGATCAAGATGTTGAAGTTTGCCCAAGAGATGGTGGCTTTTACGCAAAAGCGAAAGTCGGAGGTTGAGGCGGGTGGGAAAAAGTATTGGAGTATCAGGATTGGAGTTCACTCGGGGCCGTTGGTTGCGGGGGTCGTGGGGGTGAAACGCATGGCCTATGACATTTGGGGCGACACCGTGAACGTAGCGGCCCGGATTCAGCAGGGATCGGAGCCTGGACGAATCAATCTGTCGAAAAGTTTCCGAGAACTGATGGGGGATAAAATTGAGGTCGAGTCTCGCGGCAGTCAGCCCATTAAGCACCACGGGGACATGGAAATGTTTTTTTTCCAGAAGTTAAAGCTTTGAACGAATGAAACCCGGAGAGCAGACGAAACTAAGAAGGGAAGTGGCGGCGACGGCGATCCCAGCCGGTTCCCCGCTGGTTCTGCCCAAGGATACCGAAGTCACGTTAACCCAGTCGCTGGGTGGAAGTCATACCGTCGCCGGAAGTTTTGGTTTAGCGCGGATCGAGGAGAAGGATCAGGATGCGCTGGGATTGGCCCCGGTGGCGGCTCCCTCCGCGGGGTCCGACTCGAATGAGCCGGCGGATGAGAAAAAGGTCTGGGACAAGTTGAAGGAGGTCTATGACCCGGAAATTCCGGTCAATGTCGTGGATCTGGGATTGGTCTACAGCATGGAGTTAAAGGCGTTGCCTGCCGGAGGAAGTCGGGTGGATGTGAAAATGACACTGACGGCTCCAGGCTGCGGGATGGGGCCGACGATTCAGGCGGATGCGCGCAACAAGGTTCTTTCGGTGCCTGGGGTGAAGGAGGCGGAGGTGGAATTGGTTTGGGAACCGGCTTGGAGCCAATCGATGATTTCGGAGGCGGGAAAGATGAAGCTGGGTTGGGTTTAAGTTCGATCCCTTGGTTGGATCGGGTCTTTTTCCATGGATCGGATTTGCATCAGAATCCGAAGGTGAACTAACCTTCATTCCATGGGTACGAGCAAAACCGCCGCGATCATTCTTGGCTTGGCTTTGATTATTGCCGCCGGCCTCGTGACCGGACCTCTCCGTGATTTGGCGGCGGCGCGCGCCAGTTTAACGGTCAAAGGTTTTGCGGAGCGTAAAATTGACTCTGATCTGGCCGTGGTGACAGTTGTTTTGAACTCGAGGGGCAAGACCCTCAGGGAGGCCAACGAGCGGTTGCGTGAGGCCGAAAAGCGGGTCCGCGAAGTGTTTCGGATTGCCCAACCAGGGATGGAAGAAGGGCCCGCCCAAATGAATCCGCAGCACCGACTGGATGTCCGTGGAAATCCCACCGCCGATATCGAGTCCTATGAGATTACCCGTTTCTTCAAAGCTCGCCTGAGGAACGTCGAACAAGCGGCCGAATTGAACCGATCCTTGGAAAATCTGGTGGCCGAGGGGTTGGAGGCGAATCTCAGTCCGATCGAATATCTGTGCACGGATCTCGCGGGATGGAAAGCCGACCTCCTGCAGGAGGCGATGCAGGATGCCCGTTTGCGGGCAGAAAAGATGGCCGGCCATGGGGGCCGAAAGCTGGGCAGAATCCTTTCGGCCCAGCAGGGGGTATTTCAGCTCACCGATCCCTATAGCACGGAAGTTTCAGCCTTGGGCATGCTTGATACCGGATCCAAAACCAAAAGTCTCAAGGCCACCGTGACCGTTCAATTCCAACTCCAATGAATGACAAATCCTCCTACGGTGAATTAAGGAAGTTTTCGGGGCCCTTGGTAGATGGGGCGGAGCGCGCGCCCAGTCGAGCCATGTTACATGCGGTGGGATTCAAGGAAGAGGATTTCAAGAAGCCGCAGATTGGGATTGCTTCGACTTGGAGTCAGGTGACTCCGTGCAACATGCACATCGACGAGCTGGCCCGGGAGGCGGCCGCAGGGGCGGACGAGGCAGGTGGTAAAGCAATCATTTTCAACACGATCACCATTTCGGACGGCATCTCCATGGGGTCGGAAGGAATGAAGTACTCGCTGGTTTCACGTGAGGTGATTGCGGATTCGATTGAGACAGTGGCGGGGTGTCAGGGGTTCGATGCCCTGGTGACGCTGGGGGGCTGTGACAAGAACATGCCGGGCTGTGTGATTGCGATGTTGCGGCTGAACCGTCCCTCGGTTTTTATTTATGGCGGAACGATCCTGCCGGGGTGCCTATCCAACAAAAATTTGGATATCGTGAGCGTCTTTGAGGCGGTAGGGCAGCGGGCCAAGGGGAAGATTGACGATTCACAACTGGGTCAGATCGAGAGGTGCGCGATCCCAGGGCCTGGCTCGTGCGGCGGGATGTACACCGCCAACACCATGGCGTGCGCCATTGAGGCCATGGGGTTGAGCCTGCCGAACAGCTCGGCGATGGCCGCGGTCTCGCCGGAGAAGAGGGCAGACTCCAGGGCGGCGGGCCGGGCGGCCTACGGGGTTTTGGAAAAGGGAATCCGTCCGTTGGACATCGTCACGCGCAAGTCCCTCGAGAACGCGATCACGGTGATCACGGCGCTGGGGGGATCGACCAACGCGGTGCTGCACTTCCTGGCTATCGCCCACACGGCCAGAATCAAGTTGGAGATCGATGATTTCAAACGAATCGGCAAGCGGGTACCGGTCTTGGCCGACCTGAAGCCCAGCG
The DNA here is from genome assembly GCA_010024525.1 of Verrucomicrobiota bacterium. Taxonomy (GTDB): domain Bacteria; phylum Verrucomicrobiota; class Verrucomicrobiia; order Methylacidiphilales; family Verrucolacustridaceae; genus Verrucolacustris. The sequence goes on from RGGS01000004.1 coordinate 10,127, forward strand.
GAAGGTTCGTAATGTCGGAACTAGTGAAGATCGGCGGGCTGGTGCCGCTGATGAAGCGGTTGTTGGAGAAGGGGCTGCTCCACGGTGACTGCATGACCGTGACGGGCAAGACGCTGGAGGAAAATTTAAGAAACTGCGGGGACTACCCATCGGGGCAGGAGATCATCCGGCCGTTCAGCGATCCCATCAAAAAGACGGGGCATTTGGTGATCCTGCGGGGGAATCTGGCGCCGGGCGGGGCGGTGGCGAAGATTAGCGGGAAGGAGGGGGAGCGATTTGAGGGTACGGCCAAGGTCTACGGCGGGGAGGAGGAGGCCATGAAGGCGATTCTCGCGGGGAAAGTGGTGAAAGGGGATGTGGTGGTGATCCGGTACGAAGGACCGCGCGGGGGGCCGGGAATGCGTGAGATGCTGGCACCGACGAGCGCGATCATGGGCGAGGGTCTGGGCAAAGACGTGGCGCTGATCACCGACGGGCGCTTTTCCGGCGGGACGCACGGATTTGTGGTGGGTCACATCACGCCGGAAGCCTACGACGGCGGGCTCTTGGCGCTGGTGAAAAGCGGGGACCGGATTGTCATCGATGCCCGTGCCCAGGAGATCCGACTGGAAATTTCCGCGGCCGAGATGCGGAAGCGACGGAAAGTCTGGAAAAAGCCCAAGCCACGTTACACGCGGGGGGTGTTGGCCAAGTTTGCCCACCTGACGGCGGATGCCTCCCATGGGGCCGTGACGGATGAGGGGCTGAGGCTTTAATTGAAACGCGGAAGCTGGGGACCGGCGGCGATCTTTCTCGCCGTGGTCATTACGGCCGGGGTGGGGGTGAGATCCTGTATGAACCTTCCTGCCAGGTTGGCGTCCCGCACCGCCGATGGGGTCAGGCTGGGAATTTCGGAAGTGTTTGTTGATTTTCTTCACGTACGGCCGGCAGTTCGGGAGGGCACCAAGGTGGTTTGGGGGCAGACCTCGGCCAAAAACCAGATCGTGGTGGCGGAAAAAAGAATCGAGGTGGAGTACGACTGGGAACATATCTGGTTGGGCAGTCATAAAGTGATTCGCCTGAGACAGGCTTACCGGGTCAAGGCGGGTTTTGACCTGGAAAAACCTTTTTGGGTGGAGTTGGGTCCGGGAGAGGGACAGGCCACCGCCTGTCTGCCCTTTCCTGAAATTTTGGCGGTCAGCCAAGAGGGGGCGCCGACTTACCGGGACGATGACGGGTGGTGGAACAAGGTGACGGATCAGGATCGGGCGGCTGCTTTGGCGAAACTGGCAGAGGAAGCTCAGCGCAAGGCTGTGCAAAGCGGAATTTTACGGGAGGCGGAGGAGATGACGGGCAGCCGGCTGACCGATCTGGCACGGGCCAAGGATATCCAGTTGAAACTGGATTATCGTCAGCCCGAAAACGCAAAATAGAACCACCGATGAACGGCTTATCTGCCAGAACCAAAAGAAGCGCGTCCCCTGCCTCCGTGGGTCAAACGGGAATGGATTGGAGGGCTTTTTTCAAGCGAACGATCGTTTTGGTTCTTTGCATTTCGTTGGCCGTCCATCTGCTTTTGCTGATTGGGTTTGGAGGCATGACCCTGTTCAAGGGCCGGGTGGCCAAACTTCCCTTTAAGGCGGAGCAGATTGCCGCAGACAAAATCATCGAGGCCGTTGCCCCGCCCATGGATGAAACAACCGTGGAGGAGGCCACCACGGCTGATCCCATGAAGCAGGAGGAGGCTTCTGCCTCTTCCGAAGATGCTGCACCGCCCTTGGAGATGTTGACCGTTCCCGGGGGGGCCAGTTGGGCCCCGGCGATTGCCAAGGATGTGAAGACATCACCCACGGGAATCATAGGCGGAACCGGCACGGGATCAGGAACCGGCACCGGGAAGGGCTCAGGAAAAGGAGGGGGGATGGGGTCAGGGATCAAACTCTTCGGGGTGGAAGTCAAAGCAAGAAAACTTGGAGTCGTCGTGAGCATCAATAAAGGAGCGCAAAGCTCGGGTCGGTTGCCCGGAATCTTTGAGGAAATCTTTAAACTTTTTCCGGATAGTCCCGTTTTTTTGACGAACGGTGGCGGAATGATGGACTGGGACAAGGCGTTGGATGATTTCAATCAAAGAGTGGAGGAAGGCAAAAAGAAAGAGAAGGAAAGCAAAATACCGTATCGTGGGCCCACCAAGATGGAGAAACCGAAGGCGGCCCGATTTAACACCGGGGAGGCCTTGGATTGGGTCGCCGTAAGGGGGAGCAATCTGATTTCGGATTACCCGGGGCTCAAGGCAAAGCACCCTGAACTTTTTGAGGATCTCCGAAAGCGCAGTAATGTTTGGTTTATCACCAGCTACAAGGATGCCAACGCCTCCTATCTGGCTTTTGATGAGTTGATCAAGAGAGGAGTGCAGGCGATCTACTGGTATAATTCCTTTGATAGCCCCATTGAGGGAAAAGAGTCCGAAAGGATCGCCCAGCAAATCACGGAGGCCCAAATCGAAATTCTGATCCAAAGCCAAGGCGGAAAAATGCAGGGTCAGGAATGGCTGAACAAAGTCGGTGCAAAATATGTGAAATAGGGCCGAACCCTTGGCGCGTGACCGGCCCGCGTGGATCCTGGGGAACCGTGGATGTCTTCTCGCCCGGGGTTAAGTGCACAACAGTGACTGCAGACATGATAAAAAAAACCGACAAGGTTTGAAAAAACGGCATGATTTCAGGATGTTTCCTTGGCGGAACTATTTGTCGGAACGCCCGAGTCCGCCTGGGACAAGGAGGCCGACCTATCCGAGCAGCTGCACATGGTCCGAAAAAAGAAACCTTTTCGGCAGATTCTTTCTTGCGCCCCGAGATGTACGACGAGCTGTGGGTGGCCGGGAAGTGCATGTACAAGCTCGAGCCGGTGCTGGCGGATGGAGGGGAGTTGATTATTTATGCGCCCCACTTGACCGAGGTTTCGCTGACGCACGGCAAAGTGATACGCCGGATCGGCTATCACTGCCGGGACTACTTCCTCAAGCAGTGGGACAAGTTCAAGGATGAGTCTTGGGGCGTATTGGCTCATTCCACCCACGTGTACGGGGGTGGAACCTACGAAAACGGGGTGGAAAAACCACGGGCCCGGGTGGTACTGGCCACTGGGATTCCCGAGGCGGTCTGCCGTGAAATCAACTTGGGTTACCGGGATCCCAAAACGATCCGGAAAGAGGATTTCGCCAACCGGGAAGAAGAAGGGGTTCTGCTGGTGCCCAAAGCTGGCGAGATGCTGTATCGGATAGAGGGCCAGCTATGATCTGGCTAGTCATGGGGGTCACTGGCTGCGGCAAGACCACGCTGGGAAAGGCTTTGGCGGATCGGCTCAACATTTCCTTTTTTGATGCGGACGATTTCCATCCCCCCAACAACCGAACAAAACTTTTGCGGGACGAACCGCTAACCGACATGGACCGATGGCCTTGGTTGGGGATTCTGGCCTCTAAGATGCCGGAGTGGAATAAGGGCGGCGGGGCTGTGTTGGCTTGTTCGGCGCTGAAGGACGCGTACCGGCAAGTGTTGGCCAATTCCGCTGTGCCCATGCGCGTGGTGTGGATCGAGATCACCCCGGAGCAGGCCAAAAAGCGGTTGAGTACTCGAAAGCATGATCTCGTGGGACAATATGAGAAAATTCTTCAAGGACAGTTTGCCGACTTAGAAAAGCCTCGGGGTGCCGTGACTGTTCCTGCAGGCCTTGGCATAGATCAGCAGGTGGATTGGGTCATTGCGGGGGGGGATTCGCATTGAGAAGCAGACATTTTCTGATAGAAATATTCGATGAAATCCCAAGGTGATATTGGCCTAATTGGTCTCGCGGTGATGGGGCAGAACCTCATCCTGAATATGAATGACCACGGCTACGCCGTGGTGGCCTACAACCGGACCGTCTCCAAGGTGGACGACTTTCTGGCCAAAGAGGCCAAGGGCACGCAGGTGCAAGGAGCTCACTCCATTCAGGAACTGGTTTCCAAACTCAAGAAACCTCGCCGCATCATGTTGCTTGTGAAGGCGGGGCAACCCGTGGATGACTTCATCCAGGAGTTGGCTCCGCACCTCGAAAAGGGCGATATCATCATTGACGGCGGAAACTCCCTGTTTGATGACACCAATCGAAGGGTGAAAGAGGCGGAAGCCAAGGGTCTTCTTTACATCGGCACGGGCGTTTCGGGAGGAGAAGAGGGTGCTCGTCGCGGTCCGAGCATCATGCCGGGAGGTTCCCCAGCGGCCTGGCCCCACGTGAAAAAGATTTTCCAAGACATTTCGGCGAAGGTTGACGGCGGCGTTCCGTGTTGCGACTGGGTCGGAGAACAGGGTTCAGGTCATTACGTCAAAATGGTACACAATGGGATCGAATACGGGGACATGCAGCTGATCTGCGAGGCCTACAACCTGATGAAAAATGGCCTGGGGATGTCGCCGGACGAGATGCACAAGGTGTTTGCCGAATGGAACAAGGGGGAACTGGACAGCTACCTGATCGAGATCACCCGCGATATTCTGGCCAAGAAGGACACCGACGGTCTACCGTTGGTGGACAAGATCCTTGATGCCGCCGGGCAAAAAGGAACTGGAAAGTGGACGGTGATAAACTCGCAGGAGTTAGGCATCCCAATCACTTTGATGGCCGAAGCGGTTTATGCCCGCTGTGTTTCGGCATTGAAGGATGAGCGGGTGGCGGCGGCCAAGAAGCTAAAAGGCCCCAAACCGCTTTTGCCTGCTGCAAAAAACGCGGAGAAGAAGAGGGTCTTTGTCGCGGAGATCCGAGATGCGCTCTACGCCTCCAAGATCATCAGTTACGCGCAGGGTTACATGCTGATGCGGGCGGCGGCCAAAGAGTACAAGTGGAACCTGAACTACGGCGGCATTGCCCTGATGTGGAGGGGCGGATGCATCATTCGGTCGCGTTTTTTGGGCAAGATCAAGGACGCCTTCGACAAGAGGCCCGGCCTGACCAACCTGCTCCTGGACGACTATTTCCGCGGGGAGATGAAGAAGTGCCAGAAGGGCTGGCGCAATGTGGTGGCCGCGGCGGCCAAGCGGGGCATTCCGGTGCCGGCCTTCAGCACGGCTTTGGCCTTCTTTGACAGCTACCGCAGCGCGGTGCTGCCGGCCAATCTCCTTCAGGCCCAAAGAGATTACTTCGGGGCGCACACCTATGAGCGGGTGGACAAGCCCCGGGGTGAATTCTTCCATACCAACTGGACCGGGCATGGGGGAACCACGGCCTCCTCCACCTACAACGTCTGAACATCGAATCAAACCAAGAAAGGACACGAATCATGAAAAAAATCGCAATTGCCCTCACCATGTTGACTGCCTTGGCCCTACCGCTAGTGGCGCAGGAAACCGGAAAACCCGCGAAGAAGCCGGCCGTTCCAAACGCCTCGACCAGCCCCACCGAAGGCCGCATCGGATTTGTGTCTCAGAATAAGGTGACGGTGAAACCCAAAGGGGCGGAGGCAGGCACCGCTTTCAAGCTTGATGCTGAAACCAAGGTAACCGTGAATGGGGAAGCAAAGTCGGTATCCGATCTCAAAAAGGGATGGATGGCCAAGGTAACCCCCAAGGTGGCTGATCTGGAAACAGCCGCCACGATCGAGGTAACAAAGAAAGAGGGTGGCCCGGTCAAGGAACCCAAACCCGAAGCCAACGAGTAGTCAACGGCTTTCGATATAAAAAGGGGGGCTGAAAGCCCCCCTTTTTTTTGTGCCCAACGGTTATGGTTTTGATTCTTGGAAGCCGAGAGCCCGCCGGACCTCGGTTTCGAACGTCTTGTTTTCATCCAGAAGGGAGATCTCCACCCGCAGAAACAGAACTGGAATATCCCGGGGGGTGAAGGGCGGGAAGCGGACGGAGTCTTTCTCGGTCGTGATGAGGGCCAGTCCCCGGCGCGCCCGCGTCCGGGTCAGTGCGTTTTCCACCTCGGGGGCGCTGAAGCGATGGTGGTCGGCGAAGGAGCGTTGGTAAACGATTTCCGCTCCGAGTTTGACCAGTCCCTCAAGAAAACTTTCCGGAACGGCAATTCCGGCCACTGCCCCCACCCGCAAACCGCGGAGAAAAGATAGGGGTTTTTTCTCCCCAGTGATCAGGTCTTCCAGATGCAAGGGATGATGGCTGCAGGGAAGAATCGCCGCGTGGCGGTTGTTTTTCCGGATCATCCTCTCCAGCTCTGCATGGTCTTTGCCCTGGCATTTCGTCAGGAGGATCAGATCGGCTCGCCGCAGGGCATCGGGAGGTTCACGCAGAACCCCCCGAGGCAGGACGTGCCGGTTTCCAAAAGGATTCTGGCGATCGACCAAGAGCAGGTTGAAACGGTCACCTAGCCGGAGGTATTGGTAGCCGTCGTCCAGCAGCAGGGTATCGGCACGGTAATGGCGGATGGCGTGGCGAGCGCTTTTGACCCGGTCGGAATCAACCAGGACGGCCACTCCGGGAAGGTTACGGGCGAGCATGAAGGGTTCGTCCCCGGCTTGGGCGGAGTCGAGCAGGACAGATTTGCCGTCGGAAACCACCCGGGGAGGGGAAGGGACGCGGCCGGGTAGAAATTTATCGGCCAGACGGGTAAGGAGGGGTTTAGGAACGCTTTTGTATCCCCGGCTGAGTATGGCAACCCGGCGTCCGGCTTCGTGCAGGGAGCGGGCGAGTTTTTCAACAACGGGAGTTTTCCCGGTGCCGCCGACGGTGAGGTTGCCGACGCTGATGACCATGACCCCGACCGAGTAACGCCGGAAAATGGAGTCCTGATAAAAGCGAGCGCGGATCCGCATGATGCCGGCATAGATGGTGGCCAGAAAAAGGAGGAGAGGTTTGAGGAGGGCGGCGCGGCGTCCGGCCGCGCGATCCAGGATCACATCGGTGGCAAACTGTTCCAGAGGTTCCAGGGCTTTCAGGGCCATGCAGCAAAGGTGGGGTAAGATGGCCCGGAGGTTGAGAAAATTCTCCAGCGCGCGGGTTGCAACGGTTCACCCGAGGGGACAGGATTTCCATTCTCCATCCAATCGACCTATTGAAAAAACAAAAGATTCCAAAGCGACACTATGTCTCTACGCCATTTAAGAATGTGAGACAAATAGGCACATACGTTGTGGTGACCAAAATTAAATACATTATCAATGAACGACTTAGCGATTAAAAAAGTTGGCATCTAAGATGCAAAGAAAGAGTAGTATATGGCAAAAATATTAGGCATCGATTTAGGAACGACGAACTCCTGCATGGCGGTGATGGAGGCCGGCCAGCCGGTGGTTTTGGAAAATTCAGAGGGGGCGCGGACGACCCCCTCCATCGTGGCTTTCACCAAAAACGGGGAGCGGCTGGTGGGTCAAGCGGCCAAACGGCAGGCGGTGACCAATCCCAAGAATACCGTTTTTTCCGTCAAACGGATGATTGGACGTAAATTTGCCGAGGTTCAGGATGAGGTGAAGAGACTTCCCTACAAGGTGGTGCAGGCCAAAAACGGCGATGCCCATGTGGAAGTGGAAGTCAAAGGGGAGAAAAAGACCTTCTCCCCGGAGGAAGTTTCCTCCTTCATTCTCGCCAAACTGAAGGCCGATGCGGAGGCCAAGTTGGGGGAGAAGATCACCCAGGCGGTGATCACGGTTCCGGCCTATTTCAACGATAGCCAGCGTCAGGCGACCAAGGACGCGGGCAGGATTGCCGGATTGGAAGTTCTCCGGATCATCAACGAGCCCACGGCCGCCTCCTTGGCCTACGGGTTGGACAAGAAAAAGGACGAAAAAATCGCCGTCTACGATCTGGGTGGCGGCACGTTCGACATCTCTGTGCTCGATATCGGGGAGGGACTGTTTGAGGTCAAGGCCACCAACGGCGACACCCACCTTGGGGGAGACGATTGGGATATGGCGGTGATGGATTGGATCATTGCCGAATTCAAGGCGGACTCTGGGATCGACCTCCACGGACAAGCCGACGCTTTGCAGCGGATCAAGGAAGAGGCGGAGAAGGCCAAGATCGCCCTTTCCTCCTCGCAGGAGTACGACATCAATCTTCCGTTTATCACGGCCGATGCCTCGGGACCGAAGCACATCCAGAAGAAGCTGACCCGAGCCAAACTCGAGCAGCTCACGGACAAACTGCGGGAGAGAACCATCGGTCCGGTGAACGCCTGCCTCAAGGATGCCGGTTTGGCCTCCAAACAGATCGATGAACTGGTGTTGGTCGGCGGAATGACCCGCATGCCTTCGATTATCGAGACGGCACGTAAGCTGATTGGAAAAGAGCCTCACAAGGGAGTGAATCCGGACGAGGTCGTGGCCGTCGGTGCCGCGATCCAGGGAGGCGTGCTCAAGGGTGACGTCCAAGACGTGCTTCTGCTCGACGTGACGCCGCTCACCTTGGCCATTGAAACGGCCGGCGGGGTGGCCACTCCGATGATTCCCAGAAACACCACCGTTCCCACCAAGAAGACGAACATCTTTAGCACATACTCGGATAACCAGCCGGGAGTGGAGATCGTCGTGCTGCAGGGGGAGCGGCCTCTCTCCAGGGATAACAAGCGCTTGGGAACCTTCCATCTGGACGGAATCCCCCCCGCCCCGCGCGGAGTTCCCCAGGTTGAGGTAACCTTTGATATCGATGCCAACGGCATCCTGCAGGTTTCCGCCAAGGATCTGGGCTCAGGCAAAGAGCAAAAAATTTCCATCACCGGCTCGAGCGGTCTCTCCAAAGAGGAAGTGGAGAAGCTGACCCGGGAGGCAAAGGAACACGAGGCTGAGGACCTGAAGGCCAAGGAGAAGATCGAGAAGCGGAACACGGCCGAAAACACGGCCTTTGCCGCGGAAAAGATGCTCCGGGAAATGGGCGACAAGCTTGATGCCTCCAAAAAGAAGGAGATCGAGGACGCCGCAGCGGCGGTCAAAGAGGCGGTGAAGAAAGACGATGAAAGTGCCATCGCCAGCACCTCGGAAAAACTAAACACCCTGGTTCAGGCGGTCAGTTCCGACCTCTACCGGCAAGCCTCGGAAAAGGCGGCCGGCAGCCAGGAAAAATCTTCGGAAACGGGGAACTCGCAGGCGGCCGGTCGCGGCGCCCGCCCGGAAAAGGGCGGAGACGACGTGATTGATGCCGAATTCGAGATGGTCGACAAGAACAAGAAGGGCGGCCCGAAGCCGAGTTGACCGGCGGTCCTGCGTGACCGTACCCATCCTTCAATGAAAAACCGAAACCTCAACCAATAGAAAGGAGATCACGAAGCTTATGGCCAACGTGAATATCCGTCCTCTCGGCGACCGGGTGCTGGTGCAGCCGCTCGAAGAGCAGGAAGTGAAAAAAGGCGGGATCATCATCCCTGATAC
>RGGS01000031.1 GCA_010024525.1 Verrucomicrobiota bacterium
CCCCACCGCCGCCCCCGCCACGGTTGAAGGGATCGCTTGCCCCTCCATTCCAACCGCCGAGATTTCCGCTGCCACCTCCGCCCACACCAAGTTTCAAGGTATCCCCACCCTTCACGACCAAGGTGCCGCTGACGGTTCCACCCTGGCCCCCGAAGACGAAATAACCGTTGTTAAAGTTCGCCCCGTCGGCCCCCTGCAGAACGAAGGAAACCCGGGAAACTCCTGCCGGAACCGTGAAGGGCTGGAAATTCCCGGTGAAACCAAAACTTTCCGTCTTTTTGTAGGAGAACCGATTGTTGGGGTTCGTGCTGTTTGCCAGCTCGATGCTGTCATTCACGCCATCCCCGTCGGTGTCACTGTTGGCGGGATCCGTTCCGGCAGCCAACTCGGCGGAATCCGCCAACCCGTCGCCATCCAAATCCCCATCCGTAACCGTCAGAGTACCGGTCAGGTAGGAGAAAGTGTAATTGTTGTCCGATCCGCCCGAGACCGTGATGTCGTACGATCCAGGCGCACTGGTGAGCGTGGCCACCGAACTGGCGCTCGGGGCCACATCCAAAACCAAAGCGGTGTCGGGCGTCTGGAAGCCGGAGTACGTCAGAACAAACGCCGGGTTGGCGGATCCATAGGCCCGATTGGTGCTCACAGGAGAGACGGCCAAGGTGGCTTTGCTAACCACCAAGCTCACGCTCGTCGTCACCGTCTCATAGTTGGTCACATCCGTGGGCGTGAACGTCACCCCTTGGCCCGCCGTGCCCGCATTCGGGACCGTTAAGGGAGATGTGAACGCAAAGGTCCCCGCCACACTCCCCGTACCCCCCGTCAGCGTACTCTCTGCCAGGGTCTGCCCATACGTGATCGCACTCGCGGTCGGGGCGGCGCTGATTACCGGCGTTGCCTTCCGAATGACAAAAGGGAGGTTGGTGCTCACCATCCCATAGCTGTTGCTGGCGTAGATCGTCGCCGTGCCAGCGCCCGCCGCCCGGGGCGTTCCCGTGATGATGCCGTCGCCAGAACCGATATTCAGCCCAGAGGGAAGATTCGAGGCGGTGAAGACGATTGAAGGATGACCGCTGAACAGAACCGGATACCCGACGGAGAGCGCCTCATCCACCTTCCCGCTCAGGCTTCCGGACAGGGACAACTCGGGGACGGTCTGGACCTGCACATAGATATCATCCAAGGAGAGATCGGCACCCGCGGTACCAACGGAATTCAGGGTCTCCCCAAAGAAACCCACGCGGAACGCATCACTCTCCCTCAGCCCCCAAGCCGTCCCCATGGTTCCGTTGGTGGCCAAGGAATGAACTCCGTTGGTTTGCCAGGGAGCATTCGTCCCATCCCTGTACAGGCAGGTCACCTGTCGGGTCTGATGGTCGTACCGCATCGCCAAACGCAGCGAGGCAGCGGACGAACTTTGGGTGGCCAGGATGGTGGACACCCCGCTCTGGGCAGCCCAATAGGACCGGACCGTCTTGGCTCCATTGTTGGCAAAATAGTGGAAGGCGAGCTGGTCGCTCGGATAGTAGTGTCCGCCCTGATAGAGGTCGCGAACGATATTGAAACCCATGCTGTGGTAGGTGACTGAACTGGGAACGTTCACCGTGGCCTCGACCGTCCAGGAATTGGTCAAAGGCAAAGTAAGGTTGGGCGCAGCCACGGCCACCGAAGATCGTGGGGCGGCAAAAGTCAGTCTTCCGTTGGTGTTGGACAAAAAGGAATCGGAGGTAAGGCTCAGGGCAAAATCTGTGGTGGCCCAGTTGTAGTTGAAGGTTGCGAATGGGCTTAGCCCGGGAAGGCTAAAATCCTCCAGGAACGGCAGCGCCGCCGGGGGTGCCAATACGGTCAGAATCTGGTTCGTTCCGGAAGCGGACCCATAATTTGCATCCCCAGCCGTCGAGGCGGACAATCGGGCCACGCCCGCTCCGACGATGCTGACCCCGTTGGTTCCGCCCACAGCCACGTTGGTGTTGTCGCTCAGATAAACAATCTCTCCCCTGAGGGCGGTAGCTCCCGGCTGAAACTGATAGGGCTGGTTGGAAACCACCGTGACCGGGCGGTTGGTGAAGGTCAGGGTTTGGGTTGCGGGGATTAGGCTGATCGTGGTGCTGGACCACTCGCTGGCGGGAAGGTTGGCCGTGGGGCTAGTGGAAGCAGCATACCGCGCCCGGACGGTAACGACTCCGGTTCCGCTCTTGGCCTCGAGTTCGTTGCCGACAATTTTTGCCAGACTGGTTTCCTGCGTGCCAGCGTTGTTCTCCAGAATTTCGTATTCCAGACCGCTCCCGACCATCGGAGCGGTGCCAGCCGCGGAAACATCCAGAAACTGCATAAACCAGCTGTCCAACTTGACCTCAGCGCCCGTGGACAAGTCCGCCACCACCAAACTCCAGGTTCCATTCCAGTTGTTGCCGGTTCCACCCAAACCGCTCAGGGGACCGGACATTCCGCTGACTCCCGGGGCCAGGGAGGTTGGCTTCCAAGTGCCGGTCAGCAATGTTCCCTCCGCCGCGTTGGCACCCCAAATACCGTTGACCGCTCCGTCTGAGAAAATCACATTCAACCCGTCGGCGAGCGACCCCGGATTCAGGGGGTCTAGGCTGTCATACCCGATGCGGTTGACGAGGACTCGGGTCTGATCGACGATCGTGTTTCCGGAACCATCCCACAGCTCATGCCGCAGATAGGCGGTAAGGTCTCCTAGTACCGCGGCAGTCGTGGAAATTCCCGTGGGCACGATCTTGACGCCCAACTGGAAATTGTAGTTGGAGGCCGTCAATCCGTCGACCGTCGTCGAATCGATCAGACCCGCCGCATTACCATCCGGAATGGTCGACCCCACGCTGCGGAAAATCTTCGTCGCCTCAACCATCCCGGGGAGAACGATTCGGCTTCCATAAGTCAGCGTTGCCGGCAAGTCCATGATAGGTGCCGCTGGAGCCACCGCTCCAACCCCAGCGCCATTCCCGGAACTCATCGCCATCATTTGCAGTCCGGCAATGGTTGTATTGCTCCATGACGCGCTATAAGCGGACGGATAGTAGCCTACGGCATTGGTCGCCACCCCAGAGAAGCTTTGGGTGCCAACAGCCGGAGGAGAGCTCTGTAGAAAATTCACCGTGCCCAACTTGGAGGAATTCTTAAACGCATTTGCGCTGATATTCGTCACTCCGGTGCCGATAGTCAGGTTGGTGAGGCTGGTGGAAAAAAAGAACGCGTTCGTCCCAATACTCGTCACGTTGTTGGGGATGATGACACTGGGCAGATTGGTGCAGGCCTGGAACGTGCCCGACGCAATGTTGGTGACGCCACTACCGATCGTGAGGTTGGTCAGACCGGAGCATCCCAAGAAGGCAGAAGCTCCCATACTGGTCACGTTGTCGGGGATGGTGAGGCTGGTCAGCCCTCGGCCATTTTGAAACGCACTCGGCCCAATATCGGACACTCCGCTACCGAGGGTGAGGCTGGCGAGGTTGACGCAACCGGAGAAAGCAGAAGTCCCAATCGTGGTCACGGCGCTGGGAAGGGTGAGGTGGGTCAGCCCGCTGCAATTGAAGAAAGCTTTCTCCCCGATACTGGTCACACCCGTCCCGAGGATGAGATTGGTCAGCCCAGAGCAACCATCGAACGTGTTGTTCTGAATGACGGCCAGGTTGTTGGGGATCGTGAGGCTGAGCAAGCTGACGCAACCGGAGAACGCAAAAGGTCCAATATTGGTCACGCCGGTTCCGAGGGTGAGGTTGGTTAAGTTCCAGCAATCTTTGAACGCGCTGCCCCCGATACTGGTCACGCTGTCAGGGATGGTGAGGCCGGTCACCGTGGCGCAATTCAAGAATGCCCCACCCGCAATACCGGTCACCGGCTTTCCTTGGATCGTGCCGGGAATCACGACATTCCCACCCGTTCCCGTGTATCCCGTGATCGTGATCTCGCCGTTACTTTCCTGATACGTGAAGGCCAAGCTGGCTGTCACCGTGACCGAGGCCGTGGCGGAGACCGCATCATAGTTGGTGGAGTCAGTAGGCGTGAATGTCACTGCCTGATCATTGGTTCCCGTGGAGGGAGTGTGGCTGGGGTCCTGAAAAGCCCAGGTGCCGGCCACATCGACGCCGGCTGAATTTTTGGCCGTGCCGGTAATGGTCGAAGCGGAAAGGGTCTGGCCCTGCGTAATTGATGTGGCCGTGATGCCGCTAAGGAAAGGCGTGGCTTTGGTGATTTTCAACAGTCCGCTCTTGGCCCCGGTGTAGTTAGCCGCACTGACCGTGACCATGACCGAGTAATCCCCCGCCTGGGTAGGCACCGTGCTGCTCCCGTTGTATTGCACGTTAACAGCTAGGCTGGTGGGCGTGGTATCGACCATAACTGCTTTCGGCAACCCGTCATACGTTTGGGTGAGCGAGGCCAGGACAACTGCGGCCGAAGCTTTATTGATGGTGAAGGCCGTGGGAGAGGAGGAGGCCTGGTTGTAGTTCGCGTCCTCCGCCACGGTGGCTATGACCGTGTAGTTTCCCGCATTGGTGGGAGGGACGTTGGTTGGGCCGTAAGGAGCTCCGCTAAATGCGCCGCCCCCGTACTGCAGAGTAACAGCTCCCGTGGAACCACCTTTATTCACATCGTTGGTTCCGGGCCCCTGGCCAGATCCGTTGTAGGTGAGGGAAGTTCCGCTGTTGACTGTCACCGTGGGCGTGCTCTTGGAAACCGAGGCTGCCCCGGCGACCGAACGGAAGGCGACCTCCCGGATCTCAATCCGGTTCGAATGCACATCCAAAATTTTCAGATCCACACGTTTCACCCCAAGGATTGGGCTGGAGAAGTTGAACTCCTGAGCCGTGGCCACCCAATTCGCCGCGTTCAGCCCATCCTTCTGCAAAATGACTCCGCCGGCGGAGTTGTAAAAGGCCAGACTAAATGGAGCGATGCCGTCCCCCGAACTGTTGATCCCGTTAGCCAAAAGGAAGCTCGTCAAATCATAGGGCTGATCAAAAGTCAGGGTGATGGTCCCAATGCTGTAATTCGGTCCGAAGCCGCCCGTGCCGTCACTGTTCAGGTCGAGTCCGTCCACGATCTGGTTGATCGCCCCGATTCCCCCATTGAGGGGAATGGTGGTGGTGGCGGTGATTTTGGCGGATCCTGAAATTAGATTCTCCGAAAAAGGAGTGATGGAAATATTGTCGATGGCGCCGACAAAGTGATCGCTGATGGCGCTAAACGAGGCATCTTCCACCTTCAACCGAACCGGTCCGCTGCCTGTTCCCACGTAGTTGAAGGATTTACGCGTGAAACTTTGGATCCCTGTCCAAGCCCCGGGAGCTATTTCAGCTTGAGCTACCCAATCGCCTCCCCCATCCACCACCCGCAACGCCAGCGTATCGCTTGCCTGGGTGGCCGAAGATGCCAAGTGGCCCACGGTGGCCCCAAGGTCGAACGAAACCCGGTAAGCCACCCCCGATTCGTTGGCATTGATGCCACTGGTTAACGTGATGGAATTGTCCTTTTGAATCATCACCGCCCAGTTGGTCGAGGTGGTGCCGTAGTTCACCATCCACACGGCATCAAGTCCCTGCTTGTCCCATCCGGCGGGCGACGCCCCGGAAACAATCGGCAGGCCGGTCTGATACTGGATGTCGCTGGGCAGACTCAGGATGTCATCAAAGCTGGCCGCCAACAAAGGTCCTCCCGTGGCTGAGGCGGACGTCACGGCAAGGGAAACCGTGCCGTTGGCGGAACTGTAGTTGCCCGAATCGTTTGGAAGGAAAGTCACTCCATAGGATTTGGTTCCTGCCGGCGGAATGGTGCTGGAATTTTGGTACTCCCACATGCCAAACACCTCCACGCCGGTCGCATTCTTTGCCGTGCCCTCAATCACGGAGGTGGAAAGCGCCTGCCCGAACGGAATTGAGGTGGCGGTGATGCCGCTTAGCACCAAGTTTCCCTTGGAAATGGTGAAAGCTGCGGGAGAGGAGGAGGCTGAATTGTAGTTCGGGTCTGCCGCGACGGTGGCCACCACGGTGTAGGTTCCGGCATCGGTCGGGGGTGTGCTGCTGGGCCCATAAACTGCGCCACCAAACGCATTCCCCGAGTACTGGAGCGTCACGGTTCCGGTGGAACCTCCTTTGTTTACGTCACTGACTCCCGGACCCTGATACGATCCGTTGTAGGTGTAGCTTCCCACCGCAACCGTCACCGTGGGAGTGCTTCTAGAAGGTGAAGTGATTTGAAGATTCAACACCCTGCTGTCCTCTCCGCTCGTGTTTTCCGCCATGATCCGGACGAAGACATTGGTGGAAGGCGTCGTGTTGCTGACGGAGAGGATCCCGGCGGCGGAAAGCGTCACTCCAGCCGGTAGGCCGACCTGACTGTAAACAGGCGAACTGACCGCAGCCACAAGTGGAAGATTCGTGGCATGCCCCGCCGCGATCACAATCGTCGCCATCGGCAGATTTAGGCGGGGAGCCTGACCATCACTGACAATTGCCAATCCGTGATTTCGACCACCCTGAATTGAGACTACGTTGCTGAGATTTGCCAGAGTGACAAAAGGATCAGCCGCGTAACCCGTTTCACCCCACGCCTGAACCGTTCGATCCGACTTTAATGCCATGGAGTAGTAGCGACCCGCGGTCACAGCCGTGACCCCGCTTAATCCCGCTGGCGATCCAGTGGCAGTCGTAACTTGGCTAGCAGCATCGGCTCCCCAGGCTTTCACCGTGCCGTCTGCCTTAAGGGCCATCGCATGTTGCCGTCCGGCACTGACCGCCACGACGCTGCTGGTAGCATCTGCCGGCAAAGTGGCACCATATTCCCCGCGTCCCCAGCCGACTAAGGTCCCATCAGACTTGAGCGCGAAGGATGTGTAACGTCCTGCGGCGATCGCAACCACTCCGTTACTTGCCTGAGCCGGAACCCCGATTTGTCCGTAATTGTTCCACCCCCATGCCACCACCCGCCCATCTCCGCGCAAAGCCAAGGAGTGGTAATCACCAGCCGCCACCGCCACGACCCCGCTGGAGGCGTCAGAGGACACGAGGCTTTGACCAAGTTCCGGCACGTTTCCGGTGTCGCTCAAACCCCGACCCCACGCCACCACTTGGCCGTTGCTTTTTAAGGCCAGGAAATGCTCCTCCCCAGCCGCGATCATCACCACGTTGGAGGTGGCAGTATTCGGGGTGTTGTAAACGCTTTGGGCGGAGCCGGTCAGCGACCAGGTGGTCACGCCGCCGTTTTTAAGAATGGCAATCACGTTGGTATCCACAGAGGCGGAGGCAATCACCGCCTGTGCCACCCCAGAGGCCATCACCGCATTGGTCGTGAACGAACCTGCCCCCCAGACGAGCAGACGCCGGGCATCCGGCTCGGAGACAATTACCTGGTTGGTGATGGTGCTGATCGAATAGGCGCCCAGATCTGCCGGCACAAAGGTTCCCACCACGGCGTTCGTGCCGACCGAAAGACTGGCTCCCGCAGCGGGAGAATAGGTCCAAGTACCCGGAAGAATCGGACCCGTGGATGCCGAGCGGGCCGAGGCGGTCAATTCATTGGTGGAAAGCACCGCGGGAGCAACAAGGTTGATCGGATTTGGGGACCAGGAGAGGAAGGGAGTGGTGAACACGGATGGGGATGTGATCGTGCCGGAGCCGGCAGCATTCAATGTCCCCTTGAAAATCGTGCTGGTGTCCGTGTTGATCAGCGAGGTTCCCTCCATGGGGGCATAAAACACCAGGGATGTGTTGCCCACGTTGTTCGCCTCTACCGTGGTCAAAGGCGCTCCCATATCCTGCAGAATCTGGGCGGGGGTGCGGACTGACCGATACACCCTCACATCATCCATGGCACCCCTGAATCGGTTGGTGTTACTGTCGTTGTTCAAGGCGTCCTGTGTGGCGGCGAATCCCAGGGAGTTGTTGATCGTCCAGTTGGTGAGGCCGAAAGCGTTCGAACTGGCGACCCCATCCTGCCCATTCAGATAAATTTGCAGCGTGCTGTTGGGAGCATCCCTCACCACCGCCACATGATACCAGTTGCTGGCGAGGACGGTTTTGGCGGGGGTCTGAACAAATTTACTGATCCCAGAGGGATCTTTTTGCCCAAAGGACAAAGACCCGTCAGGCAACAGATCCAAGTCCACATTGGCCGTGCCTGCTCCCGAGTTGATTCCTTGCCGGATCAGCTGGACATTTTCCGTGCCGGAGGAACCACCCACCCGGTCCGGCCGCATCCAGAAGGTGATCGTGTAGCTGTTGCTGGTGGGGCTGGCACTCGATGCAGGCTGGAAGTTGTCCAAATTCCCGGTCGCATTGAGCGAAACGTATTTTCCGAAGCCCGTCATGTTGGGCGCGGAAACCGCCGGCGACCATTGGCCCTTCACTGGTCCGTTGGTCGAAGCAAAGACGGAGCGCACCCGATAATAACGAATCTGGTTGGTCAGACCCGTGATGGCGAGATTGGTCGCCGTTCCTCCGGAGACCGGTCGGTCCCCTCCGACCAGTCCCGAGGTGAAGATTGGCTCGGTCGAGGCCTGCACCTCGTAGCCCGCCGCCCCGGAGACCACACCCCACGTGGCCACGAATCCCGTGGAAGAAGCCTGCTGGGTCACTAAATTGCCGGGGACCTGCGAAACGGTCGGACTCATACCCAACGTGTTCACCTCCACCCCGTCGCTGATGCCGTCCCCGTCGGTGTCCGGATTATTGGGATCCGTTCCGGTATTCGTGGCTGAGACGTAGATTCCGGTGCCGGTTTCCACTGTATCGCTTAACCCGTCGCCGTCGGAGTCGGCCAAGAGCGGATTGGTGCCGGTGTCCTCCTGAAATACTTGGACGGAAAAAGCGGAGGCTTCGGAAGCCGCCGACTTTGTTCCCGCGGAAAAATCCACGACAAAACTGACGGGGTTTGCCGCCGGAACCTGAAGGGCCCATGCGGTCACCGAGTTGGCATAATCCCCGCTGCCCGAATCCTGGCCAGCCGGAGGCACGTTATAGTAGGCAGGGAGAAGTTGCCCCGACGCAAAGGTGGTGCCGTTCGAAGTTGCCAGGTTGTTACTGGGATTCAAAACCGTGCCGGTTCCCATAAACCCAGAAGCTTGGATCGTCCCAACCGCCGTATTCGCCCCGATCGTGCTGTTACTTTGGGGGCCGTAGCTTCGGCCGGCCACGGTCGGATTTTTCCCGAAAAGGAAAACCTTGTCTGCCCGGTAGCCTGATTTCATCGCCAAACGGATTTGGTAAGAAAACTTCATGACTCC
>RGGS01000301.1 GCA_010024525.1 Verrucomicrobiota bacterium
GAGGCAATCCGAATTCTTGAATTCCCGGGGTCCTTGCCCTGCGCCTGACCCAGAATCTTCTCCGCCAGTTCGAATTGGCCCCGATTCTGCAAATCCCGGGCTTGCTCCAGAAGATCCTCTGCTTGGGGGGCGGCAGCTTGGGCCGCGGAAACGGACAACCGCACCGTTCCTTGAGGAACGGGTAAATTCCTCAAGGCCTCCCGGGACTCACGTTCCTGCACGGCTTCCGCCGCCACCGCCTTGGGATCCAGGGACCATTCATGCGAATCATCCATCTCTTGCTGCCGAAAATTCAGGAGGCCTGCCAAAACCAAAAGCTGGATCAGCACCAAGGCGACCGCGGCCCAAACCCATGTTCCCAAGCCTTTCTTGCCCATCACTTGGGCTCCAATTGGGCCGGGGGAGTGTTCTGCGGCCTTGGCTCCACCGCATCCTTGTGACCCCGGGACTGCAAAAACTTCATCCAACCACTCCACCATTGCCCGGCCCTTTCCCGCTCACTTTGGAGGATACCCTCAGGGGTCTTGGAGTTCGCGTAAGGGCGAAGGAAAAACACGGACAGGCAGAACATCAGCTGCAAAAGCAAGATACCCGCCACGAGGTAGAGAGCTACCCCGTACAAACGAGGGCGCAAGCGGGCGCGCGATTCGTGACCGGGTTGGCTCATTCAGGTAGCCTAACCCAACCTACCCGATCGTCACCTCTGGGTTCCCGGCGAACGTTCGCCCCCTGAGGGCAACTCGGGGGAATTTTTTAACTGCAAAACCCCATCTCTTCCCAAAATACCGACCGGTTCGGTTCCTTCAATTTTCAGGGGGGCGGTTCCGTCCGATCCGGATCTCCCCAGCACCAGCTTGACCTTTTGCCCCCCGGAATTCTCCACCAGGATTTCTGCTTCGGGTTTCAGAAATTCGGTTTTCCCGGGAGCAACAACCCATCGGCTGACCCGCAGGCCCTCAAGGCGACTGACATAACCGGAGACTTCAGGACAATCTTTTCCCGAACCCTGCACTTTCCATATTGCCCCACCCTCCGAGCGAAATTCCTTCCTCTTGCCACCGGAAAACCAGACCAAACCCTTCACCGCACCAAATCCCTCCGGCAAAATATTTTTAGGGAGAAAGCCCAAGGGACTTTCGGGAATTCCCCGGAGCAACCCGGCCGGAAGGGCGATCCCCCCCGATACGTTCGAGACTTGGACAAAAGCCTCCCCTTTCGACTCATCACCGATCCTCAAGGTCTCCGTCCGATTGGTCGATCCTTGGCTGGTTTTCACTGACCAGGTGAACGTCAGGGTCTGGCGAGGCTTGATGAATCCCAACTTGGCCGGATCCTCCGTGGTAAGAAAACGGCTGGCCCGGGCCTCGTACAGCGCCTTGATCCATCCATCGACCGACTCCGCGTCAGCCGGACGATTGGTTCCTCCCCATTTCAAACTCCACCGCCGCGACTGTTCATCCCTCTCGATCCGAAAATCCCCGCCCTTCCCGCTGAAATCAACCGATTGGACAAGCTCAGGGGACGGGAAGGTGACCACCCGTTTGTCGCGGATCCGGTCGGAAAGTTTTGCCAACAAATCCACGGAGCCCCGGGGCAAGAGGAAAACCGAGTTCTGATCCGCCACCCGGGCGAAGACTTGATTCGTCTCCTTGGGATCGTTCTGCCCGATTTGCAGCACCCGGTTGGTTGCTGCCGTCTTGACCTCCAAAGCCAGCGTGGGTGCGTTCAGTCCGAAAAGGGCCAAATCCCCTCCCGTATCCGAAACGAATGAGGTCGCTTTTAAGGCGGAAATTTCCCCCAGAACCCCCGCTACCGCCGTTGGATCGGCAGGGGCCTCCACCGGCTTGAGCATCGTCCACTCTCCATTCTTTCTTCTGACCTCCACCTCCAGCGTTCCTTGATGCAAAAGCAACTCCTGCACATCCGGCACGGTAAGGGGTAAGATCCGCTTCTCCCGCCAAGTCGAAAGATCCCGGTCCAAAATTTCCCCCAAATGTTTTTCCACCACGGCAATCTCCTCGTCACACCTTCCGCTCCGAATCCGGCCATACACCCCCCCCGAGACCGGCGTCTCCCGGCCCACTTCGAGCTTCAAATCGCCCTCCTTCGTCCGGACAGACAAGGTGCGCGTGGGTTGACCCAGCCCGAACGTCTGGATCATCCCGTCGTTGATTCGATTTCGAGGCACAG
>RGGS01000302.1 GCA_010024525.1 Verrucomicrobiota bacterium
CTTCGTGAGAGGCTAATCAGTCATGGCTCCTGAGTGGTTTTATCTCGTAAGTCCGCTCATCGCGTTGGCGGTGATGGTGGTGGTGCAAGCGGTGGTGTTACGGCGTAGGCGAGGGGAACAGTTTTTTGGTTCGGTGGTGGCGGGATTTACTGCAGGACTTCTCACCGTGCTCTCCTCTCAGGCAGTTCTTCTGTTAATCTTTCCGCGCAACCCTGATCGGTGGGTGCTTGCGCTTGTCGCCAATCCGACCATTTACGTGATGCTGGCTTACTGCTTTTACAATTTTATCAATCTCGGCCACGCCTCGATTCGCATCCGCATCTTTAAGGAGTGTGACGATCGCGGCGGGTTCATCAAATACGAGGAGCTACAGGCGGTCTACGATGAAAAGCGCATACAAGAGGCGCGCCTACAGCGTCTGCTCGAAAGTGGGGATATTGTTCGGGAAGGTGGTCGGTGGAAACTGGTCAACCCAAGGTTTGTTCCCGTGGCCAAGATTGTTTTCGGATTGAAAAAGTTCGTCCTCAGACGCGAAAGCGAGTTCGAAATCAAGCCATGATGCCCTTCGGTCCCAAAGAGGAGGCCACGCCAGCGGTGGTGAACCTGAAAGCCCCGGTGTTCCTAAGCCTGTTTGTCGCCTGTTACAACGAGCAGGATAACATCATTGGGACGCTGGAGACGCTAGTCGGAGCCCTGCAGCGGACGGTTCCTTCATTCGACATTATTGTCGTGGACGATGCCTCGAAGGACGAAAGTGTGCCGCGCATCAGGAAATTCATGGCGGACAACCCGCAGTTGCCCATCCGGTTGCTCCTGAATGCGCACAACGAGGGTGTGGCCGGAAACTACGCCGAGGGGGCTTTCCGAGCCAGGGGCGAGTGGTACCGGATGATCTGTGGCGACAATGTCGAACCCACCGAGACGCTGGAGACCATTTTCAAGGCCATTGGTAAAGCTGAAGTAATTGTTCCATACACCGTGGAGATCCGGGGACGCAGTCTCTTCCGCCGCATCCTTTCCAAGAGCTACACCGCCCTCGTCAACCTTCTGAGCGGCTACCGGATGCACTACTACAACGGCTTGCTGGTCACGCGGACAGACTACGTCCGGCGCTGGCACTCCAACTCCCACGGGTTCGGATTTCAGGCCGATCTGCTCACCCGGCTCCTGTCCAAAAACCTCTCCTTTCTTGAAGTGGCGGTTTACGGGCAGGAACGTCAAACCGGCGAGTCCAAGGCCCTCACCTTGCGGAATCTCGCCTCCGTGGCGCATTCCTTGCAAAACATTCTGATCCGGAGGGTTTCCAAAGCCCTTTACGGGAAGTGCTGATTGGATGCGGATCGGACTCGATCTCGACAACACGATTGCCTGTTATGACGATGCTTTTTTGCGTTTAGGGAAGGAGGCGGGTCTGCCCCCGAACCAAGACCCCGATCCTGGGGGAAGCCTATGATCTTCATGAGGCGGCTCGGAGGTGGCTCCACAACGCGGGCGTGGGTAGTTCCGAGACCGTTTTTCTGGAAGAAACGGTCGAATCCAAGGTGGACCGCATCCGGCGGCTTGCATGCGATCTGTTTGTCGATGATCTGCCTGAGTTCTTGAGCCGACCGGATATGCCCAACCATATCCGAAAGGTGTGCTTCTCCCCAAAGACCGATCGGCCACCGCCGGGGATAGAGTTTCTGAATGAATGGAATGCAGCCCACAGTTTATTGCTGGGCATCTAGAGATGGAAGGGGAGCTATCAAAACCCATCCTTCTCTGGCTACAAAAGCATGGATGGGGATCTCCCCAAAGGGTCCTTGGAGGGCGGAATAACCAGATTTACAGGGTGGTGGGATCCCGGGGGACGGCCGCGCTCAAGATCCATTTCCATGGCCCCGCCGATTCACGAAAACGGTGGGCAGCGGAAAAAGCGTTTTATTCTCATGCGGCGGCATGTGAAGCATCAGCCCCGCAATGGCTGGCTGGCGAGGAGGGGCTGAATGTTTCTCTTCTTACATGGATCGAGGGGGAGCCCTTACAATCTCCGATCCGTCCCGAAGACGTAGCTTGGGCCGGCTCTTTTCTGCAGGCTATTAACAAGAATGCCTCCCCCACCATCTTGCCGGAAAGCCTTGCCAGTGAAGCCTGCTTCTCGGTTCAGGAGCACATCCTGCTTTT
>RGGS01000303.1 GCA_010024525.1 Verrucomicrobiota bacterium
GCCGGGAAGAACGTGCCGGATTCAATGTCAAGGCAGACAAAGTAAGCAAGATCATGGTTCATTGGTAGATCCGTACTAGGTGGGTTGGTCAGTTAAAAACGCGGCGCAGTAGCTTACGGGATCCGTCAGGCTTAATTCCCCAAACCGATCCCCGCCAGCAGGGGCCAGACTTGGACCACCTGCACCAGGGCCGTAAGCCCCAGCACAAAGCCGGCCGCTAACATCCAGGGCCAGGAGGCGGCCGAACCCCCGGATTCCGGGGGCTGCTCCTCCTTACAGGCACCCAGACAAAAAAACCATCCGGCGAGAGCGTAAAGAAAAACCGCCAGAAGAGTCGCCCCGCCCGCGACGGCCTGCGTCCACAAAGGCGAACTACCAAGAAAGAAAACCACCGCCAGGACACCTGTCCCCACGTCGAACTGCCTTTGCGCCCACGCGAAGATCACAAAAGCCGCGGCCACCGCCAACCCCAGTTGTAAGACCAGAACGACCAGATCCGGGGGAAAGACCCGAAACGCTTTCAGGGCCTCGGCGGAAAGTTCAAATGAGATTAGTTTGGTGACCATGCCCACCTTAAAACACGCCGCCAACAAAACCGGGTAAAGGGGGGGCGTCAGGGTTTCCGGAAAAGCGGTTACCGGAGGCGCACTGTTTTCAAGGTTAGCGCGCACCTGCCAGAGGGCCAAGGGGCGGATCAGGAGCGTGGTAAAACCCTTGCCCTCGGCGAGTTGCCTTGCCTGCTGGGCCAAATCCATCGCTTCAAAAGTTCTTAATCCGTTGAATTCGCGAATTCCGATATATGCACCCATCCCCACCACCAGCAGAAAGAGGGCGATTCGCACCAGCCACAACCGGATAGGCCCAGCCTCCACATTATAGACCCAATCTTGCAGTGTTTTCATGGTTGGGCTCCTTTCAGCTCCGCGAGCTTACGGTGAAGCGTCCTCCGGCTGATTCCAAGTAGTTTTGCGGCTTCCGTCACGTTTTGCCCCGTTTTTTGCAAGGCCGTCTCCATAGCCTGCCGTTCCAGTTCCGCCAACTGAAGCGTCGAGCCTTTGATCCCGATGCCTTCCCCTTGTTTCCCCCCATCCCGGACCGAGGCTGGCAGATCCTTGGGCTCAATCTCCCGTCCCCTTGCCAGGACCACCCCGTGTTCGATGGCCGTGCGCAGTTCCCGCACATTTCCCGGCCAGCGGTAGGACCGGAGGCTCTGCAGGGCTGCGGAGGAAAACCCGAGTTCGCCCTTGCTGTTTTCTTTGGCGTATTCCTGCCGAAAATGCTCGGCTAGGATAGGAATGTCCTCCGGACGTTCCCGCAAAGGCGGCATTAGAATCTGGACCACCCGGATTCGGAAAAACAGATCTTCGCGGAATTTGCCCTCCTTGACCAAGGTTTCGAGGTTGCGGTGCGTCGCCGCCACCAGCCGCACGTCCACTTCGATCGTTTTGTTGCTGCCGACCCGCTCAATCGTCCGCTCACCAAGCACCCGCAGGAGTTTTACCTGGGTGGCTGAATCAATCTCCCCGATCTCATCCAAAAACAGCGTTCCGCCGTCCGCTTGTTCAAAACGTCCGATCCGCCTTTCCACGGCCCCGGTGAAGGCACCCTTTTCGTGTCCAAACAGCTCGCTTTCCAGCAACTGTGGGGAGAGGGCCGCACAGTGCACCGCCACAAACGGTCCATCGCGGCGCGGACTCAACCTGTGGATCGCCCGAGCGACCATCTCTTTGCCGGTTCCGCTCTCCCCCTCCACCAGCACGTTCGCCCGCGAGTCCGCCACCTGCCGCACCTTATCCAATACCTCCTGAATGGCCGGCGAGGTCCCCAGGATTTTTTCCAGGCCGTAGGATCGTTCCAGCTCTTGGCGAAGTTTGACATTCTCCTCCTCAACCTTTGCCGTCCGCACCGCCCTTCGCAGGAGGATCTGGACCCGCTCCAGATCCAAGGGTTTGGTCACATAGTCGTACGCCCCCTTCCGCATCGCCTCCACCGCGCTCTCAACGGAGCCGTACGCCGTCATCACCACGCAAGGCGGGCGTTGGGGCGACCGCAGGCAACGTTCCAGCACACTGAGTCCACTTTCGTGCCCCAACCGCAAGTCCGTCAGTACGGCGTCCATTTTTTCCGCCCCCAGCAACTTTTCCGCTCCTGCAAGATCG
>RGGS01000304.1 GCA_010024525.1 Verrucomicrobiota bacterium
ATTCCATAATTGGGATGGATTAGATACAAAGACTTAGTTTCGAAAGCGTAGCCCAAAATATTCAACCAACCCAACGAAAGGACAACCCCATGAAAAAGAAGTTCTCCGTCTTTCTTTCCAATGTCGGCACCTGTAGCGACCGCTATTGCTCGCAATACGCCACGCCCTTCAGCATTCGCGAACTTTTCAAGCGGGCCGCTTCCATCAAGGAACTCGGCGGCATCGACCTGGTGGGGACTTGGAACATCTCCCCCGCCACGGCCAAGGAAGTCGCCGGCTACCTCAAGGATTCGGGGCTGACTCTCGTTTCCATCGCGCCTGATCTTTTTGCCTCCCCGCAGTGGGGCAAGGGCAGCCTGAGTTCGGTGGATCCCAAAATTCGTCAGGCGGCTCTCGACCAAATCCGCCAGACCATGGATCTGACCGCGGAACTGGGTTGCGGCCTGCTGACCATCTGGCCGGGGCAGGACGGTTTCGACTATCCCTTCCAAGCGGATTATCTCGTGGAGCGCGGTTGGTTCGCCGAGGGCATCGCCAAGGCCTGTGCGCACAATCCCAAGATGAAGATCGCCATGGAATACAAAATCAAGGAGCCGCGCACGCACAGCTACATCAGTTCCGTGGCAACCGCCCTCCTGCTCATCCAGGAAGTGGGCGCGGCGAACCTCGGCGTCGCTCTGGATTACGGCCATGCGCTCATGGGCTACGAGAACGGTGCCGAATCGGTCGCTCTCCTCAAACGCCACGGTGACCGTCTCTTCCACGTCCATATCAACGACAATTACCGCCACTGGGATGATGACCTGATCGTCGGCTCGGTCCACACCATCGAGTTCCTCGAGTTCTTTCACTGGCTGGACCGCACCGGCTACGAAGGTTGGCTGACCATCGACCAGTTCCCCTACCGCGAGGACGGCCGCGATGCCGTGGCGGAGAGCGCCGCATGGATGTCGGCCCTCATGGACACGGCGGAAAAAATGGACCGCAAGGAACTGGACAGTGTCTTGGCCAACAAGAGCGCCGTACAGGGAAGCCGGCTGCTGCGCAAGACCTTGCTCGGGCGCGCCTGACACCGTTTCGAAATCCACAGTGCGACTCCTTCCCTTCCTCGCCGCCCTGCTATTTGCGCCGCTAGCCGCGGTGCAGGCGGCCGATGCGCCGGAATCTAAGCCGAACATCGTCTTTATTCTTGTCGATGACATGCCCTATGCCGGCAGCGGCGTGACCGGCAATCCGGTATTGCCGACGCCAGCCATGGACCGGATTGCCAAAGAGGGCATGGTCTTCACCCGCGCATACACCGAGCCGGTTTGCGGACCCAGTCGGGCCACGATCATGACCGGGCAGTTTGCGGGACGGAACGGCTTCACCGACAACGCGCCGGGCAGCCACCCCAAAGCCCTCATGCGGGAGAATCTCCTCCCTGCTCCTCCGGCCGGGCAAAATGACGAGGGAAAAGCCGATGGGGAGAACTCCAACGGTCGTCTGCCGATCCCGGTGAAGCCCGGCGGATATTCCCTCGTGCAAGCACTCAAGTCGGGAGGATACCGGACCGCGATTTCGGGCAAATGGCACATTCCCCAACACCTGCTCGGGGCGCGCGAGGCTCGTGAGTATGGCTTCGACTTCTGCGCGGTGAAGGTGGACAAAAAAAATCCCTACCGCGACACCCAGCACCTCACCGATGAGGCGATCCGGTTCATGCAAGAAAACAAGGACAAGCCGTTCTTTCTTTATCTGCCCTATGTTGCCGTGCACGGCGGGCATGTCGTCCCGCCGGAGGACAAGGCACGCTGGAAAGAGAAATTGAACGACAAGGATCCCGGCATCGATCCCGACATGCTGGCCTCGTTGGAATTCGTCGATCTTTCCGTGGGCCGGGTGCTGGCCGAGCTCGACGAACTGGGCCTGACCGACAACACGATGGTCGTCCTTGCCAGCGACAACGGCGGCATCGGCAAGCTGACCTATTCTCCGGCCAACCATCCGCTCCGCTGGGGCAAAGGCACCCTTTACGAGGGCGGCGTGCGCGTGCCGCTTTTCATCCGCTGGCCGGGCCACATCACACCCGGCGCGCACAGCGATACGCCCGTGCACTTCTCGGATTTTCTTCCCACCTTCTGTGCGGCGG
>RGGS01000305.1 GCA_010024525.1 Verrucomicrobiota bacterium
GCCGATCTGATCTTGGCCAATCTCTATGACACACTCCTTCTTCACCTTTTTCCGCGGTTGGAAAGGCACCGCCGTTCAGGAACCACGCTGATTCTTTCCGGCATTCTTTGCGGGCAGGAAAATGCCGTCATCCGAACCGCCCGCCAACTCGGTTGGAAACTCCATCGCCGGGGCCGTTTGGGCCGCTGGTTTTGCCTCCAGTTTGCCGCCCAAGAGAAAAGAAAAAGAACCCGCTAACGCCCTAGTCCGGGCAACCAGATCCGCCGCTCCAACTGCCGCGCCGCCACCACGATGACGGACACCAGCAACAAGTAGACCGAGGCGGCAAAGAGGTAGGCCTTGAAAAACTGAAAGTTGGTGGAGGCCAGCTCTTGGACCCGAGCGAAGAATTCGGTGTACTGGATCAGGAAGGCCACCGAACTGTCCTTCAGGTTCCCGATGCACTGATTGGTTAGGGCGGGAATGGAGGAGCGCAACACCTGCGGAAGGATGATCAACCGGAAGATCTGGAAATGCCCGAATCCCTGCGCCCGGGCGGCTTCCATTTCAGCGGGATCCAATCCGTGAAAGGCGGTGGTCAAATACGCGGCATGGTAAGCCGCCACGTTCATGGTGAAGCCGATGACCGCCACCCAAAAAGATGGGATCTTCAGCCCCCACTGGGGCAATCCGTAGTACATGAGAAAAAGCAGGACAATTAGGGGGGTGCCGATGAAAAAGGAGATATAAGCCCGGGTGAGCGTTTGGATGATTCGATGGCGGCTGACGGAAAGATAAAAGACCACCACTCCAAAGAGGAAACCGGTCACGCTGATGACCCCCGTCAATTCCAAGGTCTGACGCAACCCCGCGAGAATCAATGGGAGTTGCTCCACGAGGTCCCGCTGGAAGGATGCCCAACCGCCCATGCCTCTTACTCCTTCCCCCCGAAAAATGTCCGCACCCGGGGATCCGTATGATGACCGGCCAGATGTCGGATCTTTTCCTCGGCCCGGACCACGCCCTGATCCAAAAAGACCACCTCCTCGGAAATCTGGCTGGCCAACGCCAGATCATGAGTGACACAGAGCATGGTGACCCCTTCCCGGTTCAAACGCGTGAAGAGTTCGGCCACTTCCCTCACCATCACGGGATCAAGAGCCGAGGTCGGTTCGTCGAAAACCACCACCGCTGGATCCATCGCCAAGGCCCGGGCGATGGCCACCCTCTGTTTCTGGCCGCCGGAAATCTGGGCGGGATATTTGTTCTGATGAGCCTCCATATCGAGGTGCTTCAGTTGGGCGAGTGCCTTCTGCTCAGCCTCCGCTCTCTTCATACCCCGAAGTTTGCGCAAACCCAGCGAGACGTTGTCCAAAACCGTCAGATGCCGGTACAGGGCGAACTGTTGGAAGACGAATCCGATGTTTTGCCGCAAGGTCTGCACATCGACATTGGGCCCCAGGATATTCTCCCCACGGAAATGAATTTCCCCCGAGGACGGCTCCACCAAACGGTTGAGACAACGCAACAGGGTCGACTTTCCGCAACCTGAGGGCCCCATCACCACTTTTAGGTCCCCTTTTTGCACTTCCAGGTTGACCCCCTGGAGGACCGTGTGGGTTCCGAATGTTTTGACCAACTCTCGGATCTGGATCAGGGCCATCTTAATTCGTTTCCATTCCCGGGATCTGATACCGCCGTTCCAGCCATTGAACCCCAACCAGGAGAATCCGGTAGATGGCAAAATACAGGATACCAACCGCCAGATAGATTTCGATTCCGCGCAGGGTGGTGGCCGTCAGGTTCATGGCCTGTTTGGTGATTTCCGGGATTCCCACGGTATAGGCGAAAGGCGAATATTTCAGGATCGAGGTAAACTCGTTGACCATCCCGGGAATAGCGAAGCGGAACATTTGTGGCAGTTCGATATGCAGAAAAACCTGCCATCGGCTCAGGCCCATCGCTTCCGCGGCGAGAATTTCCAACCCGTCCACCGAATCCAAAGCTCCGCGGAAAACTTCCGCCAGGTAGGCGGAAGCGATCAGCCCTAGACTTAAAACCATCGCCAGAAGGGGGCTGACCTTCAGCCCGAGGCTAGGGAGACCGAAGTAGACCATAAATAACAGGACCAAAACCGGAATGCCCCGGAA
>RGGS01000306.1 GCA_010024525.1 Verrucomicrobiota bacterium
CGTAGAATCTATTGAGAAGAAGTTGGTACCGGAGAGAAAGACGTTCAAGGCCATGGCTTCCCAGTCGGCGTTGGACCTGCTACGAAGAAAAATTCAAAAAGGAGCGCATCCTTTTTCCAAAACGGAGGTTTAATTCCATATGGCACCCAAGACAGCGGAAAAAAACGAAAAGAACGAAGCTAAAGGCGAGGGCGGCAAGGCTGCCGAGCGACGGAACCTGGATCTGGCGCTCCAGTCCATCGTCAAAACCTACGGTGAAAACGCCATCATGCGGTTGGGCGATGCCGGAGCCAGGCTTAAGATTGATGTGATCCCCACGGGATGTTTCGCGATCGATGCGGCCTTAGGGGCCGGGGGCTTTCCCCGGGGGAGAATCGTGGAGATTTTTGGTCCGGAATCTTCGGGAAAGACGACCTTGACGCTGACGGCGATTGCCAACGCGCAAAAGCAGGGGGGGACAGCGGCATTCATCGATGTGGAGCATGCCTTGGACCCGGTTTATGCGAAGAAGCTGGGGGTGAACATGGATGAACTGCTGGTTTCCCAACCGGACTCGGGCGAGGAGGCGTTGAACATCGCGGAGACACTGATCCGGTCAAATGCCTTGGATGTGGTGGTGCTGGACAGCGTGGCGGCGTTGGTCACCAAAAACGAGTTGGAGGGCCAGATCGGGGATGTGACGGTTGGGGCGCAAGCGCGGTTGATGAGTGCAGCCATGCGAAAGCTGACTGCTTTGATCAGCCGAGCCAGAACGGTCTGTATTTTCACCAATCAAATCCGGGAAAAGATCGGCGTGATGTTTGGCAATCCAGAGACCACACCGGGCGGCCGGGCCTTGAAGTTTTTCGCCAGCGTCCGGGTGGACATCCGGAGGATCAATGCGATCAAAATTCCCGACGGCACGGTGGTGGGCAACCGAACGAGGGTCAAGATCGTGAAGAACAAGGTGGCGCCACCTTTTACCGAGGCGGAATTCGACATTATGTACAACGAAGGAATCTCGCGCGAGGGATCCCTGATTGACGCGGCGATCGAGCACAACGCGGTGGAAAAGAAAGGCGCTTGGATTGCCTTTGAGGGCAAGCAACTGGCCCAGGGTCGGGACGCGGCCAAGGAAGAGTTGAAAAAAGATCCAGCGCTTTACTCGAGGATTGAGAAAGCACTCAAAGCCAAGCTTTCGGGGAAACCGGAGGAAAGTTCCGAAACCGTGGTGGTGGGGGGAAAGAAGTAGGGACTGACCCTTCGGTTGGTTGAGGTGGGGTTCGGATGCGTGCCTCCACCTTCCTAAGGCGGTTGAGGAAGGTCAACCGTGTCGAATGCTGAAAAGCCCAAGCTTAAGTGGGGTCGACTTGGACGTTGAACTGGAAGGGGCTGTCTTCGCCCCCAAGGATAAGTTTGTTGGCGCCCGGTTGGAGAGGTAAGGCCATGTGCTCAGATTCCGTGCCCATCGTTTGTCCGTTTAGGATGGTGCCGAGGGTGCTGCCTCGGTCCCGTACGATGAGTTCTGCTCCCGAACGCTCGATCGAGCAGTGGTTGCGGGAGATTTGATAGGGGTAGTTATCACGGAGGGCGAGATCGTTGGCCGAGAGGATGTCGGCGCCTTCTCCGCTTTGGCGGCGACCGATGCGGAAGGGGAGACGGTCCAGAATCACCTGGTCTGGGGAACCTGCTTTTCGGGTCTGTGGGTTGCCCGGGGTAACGGTGATCTTGGGAATCGGGTGGATTGCGGGATGGTCGAGGTTGGTCCCAGCCTCGAGAAGCTGGTGAACTTCGGTGGGGGTGGTGTGACGCAGTTCGAGCTCACGGCGGAGGAGGTCATTGGTGTTGCGCAGACGTTCGAAAAAAGAGGAAAGAAAGGGTGCGAGGGCGGACGGATCGCGAAGAAAGAGATCGTTAAACTCCTCGATATTCATCAAGTGAAGGCGGGTAGGTTCGATGGCGCGGGCAGTGGCCGAGCGGGGTTTGTCATCGAGCAGGGCCATTTCCCCGAAAATATCCCCCGGCAAAAGATGTCCGATCGCCACATCTCCCTGACCCCCCACTTGGATGGAGATTTCAATGCGGCCTTCCAAAATGCGGAAGGCCTCGCAACCTTCCTCC
>RGGS01000307.1 GCA_010024525.1 Verrucomicrobiota bacterium
ATGGCGCAGCGCGAGCGTTTGGTCCTTGCGATCCCGTTCTGGCTCATGGGCGCGCTCCCTGCTTTGCTCTCAGCCCGAAGAAGACAAATCCGTTCCAGCTGCTGCCGGTAATGGTTTTGGCAACGGCAGAAAGCGATTTGAACTTCAAGCCCTGCCATTCATAACCGTCAGGGCAAACCGTCACACTGTGCTCCACCCCGCACCACTCCCTGACCAGTTTGGTGCCAGCAAGGGGATTGCGGGGATCACCAGCCATAGCCTTGCGTGAGACCTTGCCTTCATATTCATCTGCCAGCCGATCGAGGGCTTTGCGCGTCTCACGGCTCAATCCGCCATGAATCAATTCCTGTATCCGGTAGCCGATCCGCAGCTCCAGAAACCCGCGGCTGTTATTGGGTGCGGGTTTGCCAAACAGGCCCGACCATTTTTCCTTGAGCTCGTTCACCGACATTTGCTGCAAGACCGCAAGCTCCCCAATAGCCGATGAGACTGCCTTGTCCTCAACCAAACGGGACGCACCGTTTCCAAACTTCCTTTTTACCGATCCGCGCATGTTCCACCTCCTCAGCGATGCCGCAGTTTGCGACGATGAACACCGCTCTTTACAGGCGAGAAGTCGACCAAAAATTCTTCGTGTCCGGCAAATAAAGAACTGGACTTGTCAGCCCGACTACGCATGAGCCCGGCAGTCAAAAGCCCTGCCAGTTCGTCCAGCCGGGCTTGGGCCGTCATATGGCGGGGGTCGGGTAAATCATACTTTTGTAAAAAGTGCTCATCCATATCGTTTGCTTCCCAAAATGACAGGCAAACGATACAGACACCAAAAAGCTGTTCAATGGGTCCGGATGATTTCCGGAACGCACGCGCACAATAGCAAAATCATGCGCAACAATGTCGTGTGGATAAGTTTACTTAGATACAACATCGCTCCTTAACTTATTGATGCAGACGGAAGCAGGAGGTATCCGGTTTGCGCAAGCTCAGTCCCAGACCCGGTTGGTCGTCAGAAAGTTGAACGTGTCCGTCTATGGCCTCGGGCTCACCTTCAAACACGTACCAGAACAACTCATTCCCAACCTCGACCGGAACCTTGGGGAAATATTCGGCCATCGGCGCAGCGACTCGGGCCATTACGAGGTGGTAGTTATGCATCTGGCCGGCATGGGGGATCAGCTGAACATCGAAAGCCTCAGCCAGTGCCTGTGCCTTAGTCGCAGCCGTAAGCCCGCCTACACGATTAATGTCAATCTGGAGCACATCGACGCCACCGCGCTCGACGAGAGTTCGCACACCGCGCAGCGTGAACTCGTGCTCGCCGCCGGCTATGGGTATAATGCCCATGGCTCGCAAATCGGCATAGGCCTCAACTGAGTCGGCAAGAACCGGCTCCTCCAGCCAGCGCAGATTGTAGGGTTCAAGCGCACGAACCATCCGTCGAGCATAATCTAGCGTCCAGCCCATGAAGGCGTCGCCCATAATCTCAATACCTTCGCCCGCTACCTCTCGGAGGGTGCGAGCGAGTGCTACATTTCGGGCAATCCCATCGGGGCCATCCTTCGGCCCCCAACCGAACCGAAATTTAAGCGCTCTAAATCCTTGTGCCAGATAGGCTTCGGCCTCTTGAGCGAAGTCATCGAGCGGTTGAGCATAAAGCCGGCTAGCATAGACCGGTATCCTCTCCTTGGTCCGCCCTCCTAGCAAGCGAAACACAGGCTGACACAGCGCCTTCCCCACAGCATCCCACAAGGCCAAGTCGACGGCACTGATCGCCGCCATACCACTGCCTTTGCGACCAAACGGGTGCGTAACGCGGTACATCCGCTCCCACAAATACTCTATATCGAAGGCACTCTCACCCACCAGCAGGGGGCGAAGATGGTTATCGATAACCGCTTTCGTCACAAAAGGGGACAGAGCAGCATTACCGATACCGATTATCCCGGCATCAGTCTCGATCTCCACCACCAGCCAACCCAGAAAACGAAAGGCACCGATGGCTCCGACCTCTCGGGCAACTAAATCGGATGCGTTCGTGCAAAAATTATGTGGTAACGCCGCAACCG
>RGGS01000308.1 GCA_010024525.1 Verrucomicrobiota bacterium
GACCTCCGGGTGGCCGACATGACGAGCAAGCGGCGTCCTGCCCACATCGCCCTGCCCCGCATGGTCGCGATGTACCTCAGCCGCAAAATGACCGGCAAGAGCCTCCAGGAGATCGGCGAATCGTTCGGTGGCCGGGATCACGGCACCGTTCTGCACGCCTGCAAGACCATCACCTCAAAAATGCAGAGTGATGACCGCCTGCAGCAGATGGTTGGCCTCCTGACCCATAAGCTCGAAGAGCCGGCCGATCGCTAAAAAGCGCCGTCCTCCCCAAAAAGTTTGTGAATCTAATGTACCACCGGTGGGGTGTGTCCACGTTTCACGCGGCAAATCCATCCCTTTTCAGAAAACCCAGAATGGAAACCAAAATGTTTTTGGCATCATGCTGGTAGCTTGTTTCAGGTTGTTCCTGTGGAAATCTCGGGTTGATGCACCATTACTGACCGCTACAGAGAGAGATTCCAGTCCCCTGTGAATAGTTGCAAAAACCCGGTCGGTGTGCCGTGGAAAACCTCCGTCGTTTGGGATAACCGCGTGAGTGAGCCCGATCTATCCACCGCTTATTCTTTTTGTAATGCCATACCCTTTCGTGCTTTACTGGGATTCCCATGGGTTATCCACCTGCTTATGATTACGGTGTACTTGATTCTATATTTACCTATCCCAATCTCCTGAAGTAACACATCCCATGAAACTGATCCTCCAAAAGCAAAAATTCCTCGGAGCCCTCTCCGCAGTCCAGAATGTTGTCAGCACCCGCACCCCAATCGGAATCCTGAACAACCTGCTCTTGAGAGCCTCCGGATCCAGTTTGCAGATTTCTGCCACCGATCTGGACATTGGGATCCGAACTTCGTGTGAAGCGGGAGTGGAAAAAGCCGGTGCGGTCACGCTACCCGCACGAAGGCTTTTCAGTATTATCCGTGAGCTTCCCTCGGAGGAACTGACGCTCGACGTGGATGCCAAATTTGGGGCGACCATCCGTTGTGGCGCCGCCTTTTTCCGCATAATGGGAATGCCAGAGGAAGAGTTCCCCGCAATTCCCGAGTTTCCAGCCAAAGCAGGGGACAAAAACCCCATCTACAAAATTGAACAAAAAGGGCTGAAGGATCTGATCAAGCGCGTTTCCTATGCCATGTCGGCGGACGAAAAGAGGTATGTGCTCAACGGCCTGCTCGTCTGCCTCAAGGAAGGCAAGCTTACCCTGGTTGCCACCGACGGACGACGCTTGGCCCTGGCGGACCAAGAACTCGAGTTTCCCAAATCCGGGGAGCGGGAATTCATTCTGCCGGCCAAAGCGGTGCTGGAGCTACAGAGGCTTCTGGGCGACAAGGATGAGGTTTCCTTTGCGGTTTTGGAAAATCAAATCCTGTTCCAGTTCGGTCCGACGCTCATTTCGGCCAAAATGGTCGAAGGCAATTATCCCAACTACCGGCAGGTGATTCCAGCTCAGGCCAAAGAACGGGTTACCTTGGAGCGCGAACTGTTCCTGAACTCGGTCCGCCGGGTTGCCCTTCTCTCCAGCGAAAAATCCAACTCGGTCAAACTTAGCTTTACGAAAAACAATCTGGAGATCGCGGCCAACACCCCGGACGTCGGCGAGGCGCGCGAGGCAATCCCCGTGCAATACAAGGGGAAGGATTTTGCCATGGCGTTCAACCCGGAGTTTCTGGCCGACCCCCTGAAAAACATCGACAGCGACACAGTGCATTTTGATTTCATTGATGAACTCAGCCCCGGCGTGATCCGGTACACCAAGCCGTTCCTTTACGTGATCATGCCGATGCGGACGGCCTGAGCCACACGGCGTGCTCCGCCGTCTCCGCCTCACTTCCTTTCGCTGCCATTCAGCCCTTGATCTCGAAAATCTGGGATCCCGCGTCCTGCTCGTGGGGGCGAATGGGCGTGGCAAAACCACCATCTTGGAGGCCGTCAGCTTGCTGGGACGCCTGCGTTCCTTTCGCACCCGCACGCCTCGGGATCTGACAAGGCACGGGGCGGAGGGCTGGCGAGTCGAGGGAGCCTATGCGGATGAGGCCGGGCCGGTTCGCTTGGGCG
>RGGS01000309.1 GCA_010024525.1 Verrucomicrobiota bacterium
CAGACACCATGGCGGCAAATTTGTCCTCCGGATCGAGGATACGGATTGTCTGATCGTGTTGGTGCAGGAGGCCGACATCATGGCGAGCGCTTTGCCCTGGACCGGTCAGGATTTGACCCTGCGACTTGCCCGCGAGTGGGCGAAGATCATGCCGGAACGTGCCCGTGCGCTGCTGACACCGCAGGGACGCGTGGCATTTTTGAGGGATGCAGCGCTTTTTACCAGTCCGGCAAGCAATACGCTTGGATTGAATCAGATTAAGAAAGAGCAGATAGCCGCCATCGAATGCCAGGAGTCTTTTAACTGATTGTGACCCGTTTATGCTACTTGATTAGCAGGGACGTCCCATGACAGCCACGCCGAGAACAGATTTTGCCGAGCGCTTTATATACGATGCACGGGGTGAGCCGTTTGGATTTATTCCGTCTGCGTTGGGGCGCGACCTTGAACTGGCGTTGAATGCGGCGCTTCTCGCTTGGAAAAACGGGGAACCGTACAAAGAGCCAGCGGATCCCGGGGAAAATACCGGCTCGGTCGGGAGCGCCGGAAACATTTCACCGAATGATACGAATCCAGGTATCCACGACAGTGGCCTTTCCGGCAGCCTTTCCGGTGCGCGCGACGGCGTACCGGCCAGGAATCATTCGGGCGAAACTGCAGCGCATGAACATAAGCGCAAGGCTGCGCCGGACGGGGCCGGGGATTTTGTCGAATACGCAGCGGGCGACGTGCTATTCCGCAAGGGAGATCCCGCCAATCACATGGCAGTGATCGTCGAGGGGAGCGTCGAAATATTTGATCCCGAGCACGACCGAAGGATCGCCGTGATCGGCAAAGGCAGTTTTTTCGGCGAACAGGCGATTTTGCGGGGGGGGGTCCGCGCTGCCTCGGTCCGCGCGGTGGATCACGTGACCTGTCTTGAGATCAAGACTGAAAAATTACGCGGCCTTCTTGCAGAAGACGGTGGGCTTTTGATGCCGTCGATTGAGGCCCTCTATTGCAGCTTTGCATGGCGAACGGTATTGCGAAAGCCGCAGATAAGCCGGCTGAGGAGCGCCGTTTCGCCGTGATCAGCGAAAGCCGCATTTCGGGAGTGGAGGTGCGGAAGCTGTTAAATGATGCCTATGCGGATGAAAACCGGAACGGTTTCAGCAGCGACCAGATGCTTTACCTGAAACTGCACGCCTCGAATAAATTGCACACAGTACCATTTTCGTCCGGGCAGAGATTGGCAAGTGCTGGAGAGGAGCACCCTGGAGCTGCGTATGTGGTTATCGAAGGAGAGGTTGACGCCGAGAAAGATAATTTCAGTGTGCGGCTCGGGTTGGGGAGCGTGATCGGTCTGGCAGAGGGCTTTGCAAATAGTCCTCTATGCATGAATTTTTCTGCGGTCGGTCACGTGACTGCATTGATTTTCCCGATGGATCAGGTTTTACGCGGGTTACAAAGAACCAACCCCGGCATCAAGGCGATTGTTCGCTACACGGCCGCGCGGATTATTGATCTTGAGAAGTCGTTATAGTTTTGAAACAAGCGGCATACCCGAGGGTGATCTTGGTTGCTTAGGGCCTGAAATCCGGCTTCTTGGACGAGCAGATGAAAAAACACAAGGTTAAGATCATTATTGGCGTGCTGCTGACGCTATTCTTTAGCTGCCATGTCAGTGGAATTTTTGACATCAAACTGCTGGGGCAGATCGACAATATCATCTACGATGCGCGCCTGCGCCTTGGTATGCCCGGCGGAATCGATGAGCAGATTGTTATTCTCGATATCGATGAAAAAAGTCTCGCGGTCCCTGAACTGGGCCGCTGGCCGTGGGGGCAGGAGAAGATGGCCCGTATTATCGATGTCCTTTTCGAAAAATATGAAATAAAAGTACTGGGATTTGACATGGTTTGGGCTGAGAAAGATCGGGGTTCTGGCCTCGAGATTCTCCGGGAATTGGCTGCAGGGGATATGCGGCACATACCCGAATTTGCTTCGACCCTGCAGAGAATTACGCCGAAACTTGACCACGAGGCCATTCTTGTCAAAGCGC
>RGGS01000310.1 GCA_010024525.1 Verrucomicrobiota bacterium
ATCTATCACGACAAAGACGCCAGTCTCAACCCGCTACGCCGACGCAAAGTCACCGTGATCGGCTTCGGCTCCCAAGGCCATGCCCACGCCCTCAATCTCAAGAACAGCGGAATCCGGGTAACCATCGGACTCTACAAGGGTAGCAAGTCGATCCCCGTGGCCAAAAAGCACGGGTTCAAGGTTCTTCCCACCGCCGAGGCCGTGAAGGGCGCCGACGTGATTTTTGTGGCCGTACCCGACCTGAAAATCCCCTCCGTCTATGAGAAGGACATCGCCCCCAATCTACGAAAGGGGCAATGCCTGCTATTCAGCCACGGATTCGCCATTCACTACAAAACCGTCCGCCCGCCGAAGCATGTCGACGTGATTCTGGTCGCCCCCAAGGGCCCGGGTCACATCGTTCGCCGGCAGTACCAAGAGGGCCGGGGGGTTCCCGCCTTGTTTGCCGTTCAACAAAATCCTTCCGGCCAGGCACGGGCCATCGCCATGGCCTGGGCCCGGGGGATCGGCGCCACTCGCGCCGGTCTGCTCCAAACAACCTTCAAAGAAGAAACCGAGACCGATCTCTTCGGCGAACAAGCCGTGCTTTGCGGTGGGACCTCCGCGCTCATCCAGGCGGGCTTTGAGGTTCTCGTAAAGGCCGGATATCAGCCGGAAGTCGCCTATTTCGAGGTCCTGCACGAACTCAAACTGATCGTGGACCTGATCAACGAATCCGGAATTGCCGGCATGCGCTTCTCCATCTCCGAAACGGCCAAGTACGGGGACGTCACCCGGGGGCCCCGCGTGGTGGATGGCCGGACGAAAAAGGCCATGCAGTCGGTCCTGCAGGAAATCCGCAACGGGAAGTTTGCCCGGGAGTGGGTCAAGGAGAGCCGCACCGGCATGAAGCGCTATCACAAGTTGCTGAAGCAGGGCGAAAAGCACCCCATCGAAAAAACCGGTGCCCGCCTCCGTGGTTTGATGCCCTGGATCCGTCGTCGGAACCTCAAGGGCGCCCAAGCCGCCTACTAAAGAGCACGAGGTCGACCTCCCCGACGGAGGTGCAACTTGCGCCTTTTCAGGCTAGGCTCTATCCATGCCCAGTGACCGCATCCTGATTTTTGACACGACTCTCCGGGACGGGGAGCAGTGCCCCGGCGCGGCCATGACTCCCCGCCAGAAACT
This sequence comes from Verrucomicrobiota bacterium, assembly GCA_010024525.1. Taxonomy (GTDB): domain Bacteria; phylum Verrucomicrobiota; class Verrucomicrobiia; order Methylacidiphilales; family Verrucolacustridaceae; genus Verrucolacustris. The sequence goes on from RGGS01000310.1 coordinate 1,168, forward strand.
CGAGGTGGCCAGGCAGCTCGCCCGTTTGGGGGTCGACATCATTGAGGCGGGCTTTCCGATTGCCAGTCAGGGCGATTTCGATTCCGTGAAGGAGATCGCGCGGACGGTCCGCGGTCCGGTCATCTGCGGCTTGGCCCGCTGTGTGCCGGCCGATATCGATGCCGCCGGCTTGGCGGTGAAACCCGCCGGGAAAAAAGGGCGGATCCATGTCTTCCTCGGCACCAGCAAGATTCACCGCGAGTTCAAACTGGGGAAAGCCCGGGATGAAATTCTGCGATTGGCGGCCGACGGGGTCCGCCGGGCCTGCCGTTTCACTTCGAATGTGGAGTTTTCTCCGGAAGATGCCTCCCGCACTGAAATCGATTTTCTGGTCGAAGTGGTGGAGACGGCCATCGGTGCAGGGGCCACCACCATCAACCTCCCCGATACCACCGGATACGCCACCCCGGAGGAGTATGGCCGGATGTTTTCCGAAATTATTGCCCGGGCTCGCGGATCGGAAAACGTCGTTTTCAGCACCCATTGCCACAATGACTTGGGGCTGGCGGTGGCCAACTCACTTTCCGGAGTCCAATCTGGGGCCCGCCAGATCGAGTGCACCCTGAACGGGATCGGGGAACGCGCCGGAAACGCGGCTTTGGAAGAAGTCGTGATGGCTCTGCGCACCCGCCAGGATGTTTTCTCTCATCTGACCACCGGCATTCAGACCCGGGAAATGGTACGCTCCTCCCGTCTGGTCTCCGCCGCCTGTAGTTTTCCCGTCCCCCGCAACAAGGCAATTGTCGGACTGAATGCCTTTGCCCACAGTTCGGGCATCCATCAGGACGGAATTTTAAAGAAACGGGAAACCTACGAGATCATGGATCCGGAAG
>RGGS01000032.1 GCA_010024525.1 Verrucomicrobiota bacterium
GGCGACGGACTTCGTTATCCGTAAGGCGCGGATCTTTTAGGTAGATGTAGTAGTCGTCCTGACGTTCGAACAGGTCGCCGGTGGCGTCACGGGTTTCGCTCACGACCATCGTGCTGGTGAAACGGATATGAAAGTAGCCGCGGATGAGTTCGTCATACTTGGCTGGTAGGAGAGTGAAGGCGAGCGGCACTTGGGTTTTCGTAGGCAGCACTTCCCGGATGGTCTCCGCGCTGGCAGAGCCGTCCTCCAGTGGAATCGGCTCCCAGCGCCCGTCAGCCTGATAGAAGGCTCTCAAAGATGGTCCGAGAACAAAGAAGGTTCGGGTGGGATCGTAGTTTTGAAGAAAGAGATCAGTCTCCACCTGTCCCTGGCCGTTGGCCTTCACGGATTCGATATCAGCCCGCAAGTGGCGAAAGGCAATCTCCTCGGCCATACGCTTCTTTTCTTCGCGGGCCCATAGTTGGCGTCCCTGGGTCCAGGCGACCATGCGGTCGAACCCAAAGATGAGCGAGATTCCCAGCACCAGTGTGGCCAAGAAAAAGGAGAGAGGGCCCCGCCAATCACTTTCCGGCGCGGCGGTGGGCGCGGAGGGGGCAAGGCCGGTTGGGACGGCCTCAAAGACCGGATCTAAAACGACATCTGCAAAACACGGTCGGCCAAAGAAGCGAGGTTGTCGCTATGGGTGACGGCAAGGATGGCGATCCTCCGTTCGTCCCGAAACTCGCGAAGGAGGTTTAGGATTTCCTCCTCGGCCCGGGGGTCGAGGTTGCTGGTGGGCTCGTCGAGGAGCAGAAGAGCAGGGCTGTGTTGGAGAGCCCGGGCGAGGGCGACCCGGCGTTGCTGACCACCGGATAGCTCCTGGGGGAAGGCGTCCCAACGGCCGTCCATACCCAGACGGGAGAGCCAATGACGAGCGCGATCGTAAGATTGGCCGTGACTGTCTCCGGCGAGGATTCCCGGCAGGGCGGCGTTATCGAGGGCGGTGAGGCCGGGCAGAAGGGAGTTGGTCTGGAGAAGAAAACCGATTCTTTTGGCGCGGAGGCGGGAAAGTTCCCGGCGGGAAAGTTTCAGCAGGTCTGTACCCTCAAGTTCGAGCGAACCATCGTTTGGCCGGGCGAGAGCGCCGAGCAGAGCCATGAGGGTGGATTTGCCGGAACCGGACCGGCCACAGACGGCGACAAATTCAGTGCGGCCGATTTCAAGCGAGACACCGTCCACAGCCGTGACGGAGCCACGACGTGCGGGGTAGACGCGGGAGAGGTTGTGGGCGCGGAGAATGACACTCACTCGCGGCCGTCCCTGATGAGTTGGTAGAGCTCGCGTCCGGCCAGACGCCAAGCGGGGAGCAGGGCACCCAACCCGGCGACGAGTGAGCAGAGAAGTAGGCTGAATCCGGCAGGGAGAAGGAGGGAGGCGAGCGGAGGAAGGGAGAAGTCGATCCCCCGGGAGATGAGGAGGTAACCAAAGGAGCGAGCAAAGAGAGCGAGTCCGGCAGCGCCAAGCAGGATTCCAAAAAATGCGCCGAGGACGGCGCAGAGGGCGGCCTCGGCTGCCAGCCAGAGAGAGAGTCCGGTGCGGGAAAGGCCCATGGCAAGGAGGAGGCCAAGCTCCGAGCGACGCTCCATGATCACCCCGGCATAGATGCCGAGGGTGAGGAGGCCCGCCATCGCGAGACCGGTGAGGGTAGCGATGATGGAACCGGCGAGGATGGTGCGGATGGCTTGGCGGACTTGGATGCCAAGGCCGGATCCGGAGGCGACCTGAATGGAGGGTTGGGAAGCGAGAGCAAAGCGGATGGCCCCGGCTTGGGCGCCCGGGCGCAGACGGATGAGTAGGACGGTGGGAGCCGCAGGACCGGAAAGAATGGATTCGCCGGCGATCTGGCGGGTAAAAGTTTCAAAGGAGCCGAAGATCGAGCGCTCCATGGGACCGACGCCGGAGAGGTCGAGTTTGCCCCAAACGACGAGCGAGTGGCCGCGGAAAGAAATAGCGGAGCCGACGCTTTCGGGTCGACGTGCTCCCACGATGACATCGCCAGTGCGAAAGGGGCGGTCAAGGTGTTCGCGGACCCAAGGCAGGACGGTGATGTCGTGGGCCGGATCGAAAGCAACCAGTTCCGTCTCCCCATGGCCCTCGTCCGAGGCAAGGTGGATGGAGCGTTGGGGGCAGATGCGCTCGATGCCTGGAAGGGTACGCAGGAGGGTGACGATGGCGGGATCGAGGGATGAAGCGCCGGGTTCGCCCGCGAGCAGGGCGGCGGTGAGGTGATGGGTGACGGAGCGGGGCAGAATAATTAGGTCGGCCCCCAGGCGGCTAAGGGAGTTCTCCAATCCTTGCTGGATGGTCTGGCGAAAGACAAGGGAGAGGAAGATGGAGGCGGCACCGACGGCGATGGCGGAGGAAAGAAGGAAAAAACGGCCAGGGCTGCGGCGGACCTCCTGAAGAAGCAATCGCAGTCCAAGCGGGAAGAGGATCAAGCGGGGACAGAGATGGGCTAAACGGTGCAGCTACGGCTGAACTTCATCTCCTCAACCTTGGAGGGAACGATGACGCAGTCGTGATGGCCACCGAAGTTGGGCATGTAACCGACCTGCTCGAGGGTGTCCTGGCGGAAGACAAAGGCACCCGACTCCATCCGCTGAAAACCGGAAAAGATGATAAGGGCGTATTTGCCGTCGTAGGTGGTGGCAGTGGTCTGGGTGTCAACGCCGACGTTACGGAACTTCTTGACGACCCTCCAGTCCTTGGTGGAGACGACGTAGACATCGGACTTCATTGGTTTTGGGCGGAGGACGGTGAAGAAGCACTTGGAACCGTCGATGGAGAAGTTGACGTGGAAGGGGGAGGGGTATTCCCCAACCCACTCCTTGTCCTTCACAAAGGTGACTCGCTTCCAGGTACGGGGATCCTCGGAAGCGGTGTCAAACACGGCCACGTTGTTGGCGCGCAGGTTGTTCATCATGACGAGGTGGTTGCCGGAGGGATTGAAGCCGGTCTCGTGGATGGGATTCCCGATCGAGGGAAGGGTGACTTCCCAGGTGTCCGGGTTTCCGGAGACCTTTTTGATCGGCCAGTTGTCGGCGAGGCCTTCGTTGGCCATCAGATAGCAGACCGGTTCCATGGTGGTGCGGTCGATGACAAAGCCGCCACCGCACATGCGAAGACCGGCGATGGAGTAGCGGTTACGTGGATCGTGAAGGCAGAAGTCGAGTCCGGTGAGGGTGTGGGGGCTATCCCCGGGAGTCTGACCACGCTCAACGAGGAGTTCCGCCATCGGGGCCATCTCGTAGTTGATCTTGTTGCCCTTGGTGCCGAAGTAGTCGTATTTGCCGTCCTTGCCCGGGGCGAGGCGGGTGAGGCGGATGGTGCCGCCCTTGGTCCAGGTATCGGCGAGGGTTTTGGAGTTCGGGACCCAGTCACCACGGAAAGCGGTGAGAACCTTGGTTTTGTCCTGGCCGCGGGCGCGGGAGAAGAAGGCGGCAACGTCTTTCTGACCGTCGGCGCAGGCAAAGCCGTTACCGTCCGGGAAGGGAACGGTGTGGACGCCGAGGCCGATGCCGGTGGTTTCGGCGATATTTTCGAGGAGTTCCATTTGCCCGCTTTTGCCGTCGTAACCTACCCGATAGATATTATTCCCCATGCCGTGCTCCCCGAGCATCCCATTTTCCTTGATGCGGGTCTTCAAGCCGTACATGAGGACGTTGTCCCCGCCCTGAGTGGAGTTGATGAATTCGAATCCCTTGTAGGGGTCGCCGCTATCGGCGTAAAAAGCCGCCAAGTGGTGGGAAATGGGGCACGAATCGCCGTAATTCCAGTAGGAGATCCACGAAAGCGTTTTCTGGGTGCCGAGGTCGACCGCGTGGGTGCCGCCCCCCAGTTTTTGTGGGGTGAGGTAGATATATTTACCGAGCGATTCGCGAATACCCTGATAAACCGCATCCTCAACCTGGATACCGTCCACCATCTTGGCGGCTTGGGCCGTCCCGGGAAGGTAGCGGGTGATTCCGGCGCCCGTCAGTCCGGCCAGTCCGGCAAAGCCGTAGTAAAAGAATCGGCGACGGGAGATTTTATTTTGGTGTGGGTCTTGCATGTAGCTTTAAATGCTAAACCTTTTTGAGAGCAGGGCTCAACGTCGTTTTAGAACCAGCAACAATAACTATAGTAATGCCAAAACTCGCGAAGGCCCGCCGGAACTCCCTGCGATCATCGGGCCGGCAGCGATCAGGGTTGCGCCGGTAGGGGGTAGGGACCCCAACCGAGCCACACACTCCATCCCCCAATGGCCTGACCCGAGCCAGCGGCAGTGGACGGGAAAATCGGTGGTGGGTCCGTAATCCAAGCTCAGGGTGTCCACGCAGATGCCCTTGATCTGTCTTTCCTTCATCAAGAAATCCGGTGTCTCCTCATGAAAGCCCGGGAAATGCATCACCCCTTTGGCATCGGCGTTACGGAACATGTCGGAAGCCACGTGCTCTTCCCAGCCGGTGAACATGGCCACGATCCCGCCAACAGGAAGGGGTCCGTGCTTCTTTTCCCAAGAGCGGATGTCATCAGGGGTGAGCCGGGCATCGGGATCGGTTTGGACCTTGGCGCGAATATCGATGACGGCGAGGGGGCCGTAGAGGTCGGTGACGGGAAGCTGATCGGCGGACAATTTTCCCCCGAAATGAAGTGGGGCATCCATGTGGGTGCCAGTGTGTTCGGCTAGTGTCCAGGTGTAGGCGTGATAACCCTTCGGGCGGGGTCCCATGTTCTTATCGGCAAGGCTGAACTGGGGTTGGCCGGTGAAGGTAGGGAAGTCAGGCGAAAGCCGGTGCGTCAGATCAACAATTTTGGAAAAGGTGATGGTTTTGGGTTCAGCTGCCCGAACGGGGGTAGGCAAGCAGGCCCCGGCAGTAACAGCAGCGGCAGAAGCGAGGAAAGACCGGCGGTTGAAGTGCCGGGTTACAGCTTCCTGGCAAAGGGGAGCACACATGGAAGTTTGTTTAAATTGAATACGCCCCTCGAAAATTCAATTGAAATAAAGGCTACGGAAATCAGGAAACATCAGCACTTACCACGAGGAAAAAAGTTACAACAAGGTTACACCGAGACTTTCATGAAAATGCGGGAATCGAACCCGCCATGTGCGCGAAAAGCTTCGCGGTGATTTTTGACCCATGGATGTGCTTTCTAATTTACCCCTTTTTTCTTTTCGGGATTCGTTTTCGTCAACTGGATGTAACAAAACTTCCGCCGCTTTTAAAAAAAACTTCAAACTGTTTGGCCTTAATTCTTTTTTCACAAAGCCCCTTTTTGAAAAAACACTTTCGGCTGAATTAAGGTCTATTTTAGGGCCATTTAATTTAGTTTCTCGGCAGGGATCCCGGTCCTTGACCGGTCGGCGGTGCGGTAAAATCTCGGTCCAACTCCCGGTAAAAATCAGCCCTTGAACACCCCTGCGGAAGGAATTCTCCCTGCAAAAGCATCCTTTGACCTCTATTAAAAAGGGATGTGTAGCCGATATTCCCGCACCAAGGGGGAGGTGAAGGTTGGTAAGGCCAAAATTGGGGTGAAAGGACCACCCCAAGCGATGATAAGGCCTACAGACAGGGCTTCGGTGATCCGCAAGGGATCGGGAGGGCTGGAGGTGGCCAATCTTCGCTGGGGGCTGATTCCCTCCTGGGCCAAGGATCCAAAAATTGGTGTTCAGTGCATCAATGCCCGGGCAGAAACCATTTCCGAGAAGCCGTCATTCAGGGAAGCTTTCCGGAGAAGGCGTTGTCTGGTCCCTGCAGACGGTTTTTGGGAATGGGAGACGATTGGGAAAAAGAAGATGCCGTGGAAATTTACCCGTCCCGATGGAGAAGAGTTTTGCATAGCTGGCCTTTGGGACGCTTGGAATAGTCCAAAGGGTCCTTTACGATCATCACCACCTCACCCAATGAACTCGTTAGGTCGGTTCATGAACGTATGCCCGTGATTTTATCCCAGGATGAGGGGGAGGTCTGGCTGGAGGAAGGGAGGCAGGACTTACTGAGGTCGGCCCCGGACGAATATTTGATAAAAACAGCCGTGCCCAATCAAGCGACAGATGGCTGTTTTGATTTTATGGGCAGTGTGTAAACCGTATGAAGACTCAAGTCGTCTGGTTTAAGCGTGATCTGCGGTTATTCGATCACGCGGCACTGGCGGAGGCGGCAAAACTAGGACCCGTTCTTCCTTTGATCATGGTGGAACCGGAGTATTGGCGATTGCCGGATACCTCGGCTCGGCAGTGGGAATTCTGGCGCGGTTGTATGGTTGAGCTGGGCAGGGAGATTGCCGCACAAGGGGGTCGGTTAATCATCCGCACGGGAGCGGCCACCGATATTTTACAGGAGTTGCATGGTCTTATCGGCTCTTTTGACCTTTGGTCCCATGAGGAGACAGGCAACGCCTGGACCTATCGTCGGGACCTTGCCGTCAAAGCTTGGGCGAAGAGTCATGCCATCTCTTGGAACGAGCGGCGGCAGTTCGGGGTTACGCGTGGACGAACACAGAACCGCGATCATTGGGCGAGGCGCTGGGATCAAATGATGCGGCAACCCATCACGCCGACACCGGTCATCGAGTGGGCCAAGACCATGTCATCGGATGCTCTCCCGACTGTGAGTGAACTTAACCTCGCCCCAGATGTTTTACTCCATCCCCAGCGTCCCGGCCGGGCGGCAGGCCTCGCTTTGCTGAAAACATTCCTGCATGAGCGCGGGATGGCGTACTCCCGTGAAATGTCATCCCCGGTCACTGCGGAGAGTTCCTGTTCGCGACTTTCGCCTTATCTCGCCTATGGGGCACTTTCGATGCGGGAGGTGTACCAAGCGGCTGAGGAGCGCGCCTCGCAAATCTCAAGAGAACGACCCGCTGGCGCGAGCGTTTGGTCTCGCTCCATCCGTTCCTTTTCAGCGCGACTGCATTGGCACTGTCACTTCATGCAAAAACTGGAAAGTGAACCTGAAATCGAATGGGAGCCGTTTGCTAAAATCTATGTTGGGATGCGACCGCAACCCGGAAACCCTGCCTTTCTACAGGCCTGGAGCGAGGGGCGCACTGGCTATCCGTTTATTGATGCTGCCATGCGGTACCTCAACGCCCACGGGTGGATCAACTTCCGCATGCGGGCGATGTTAATGTCGTTTGCTACCTACGACCTATGGTTGCCTTGGCAGGAGGCGGGGTTGGTTCTGGCCCGTAAATTTGTCGATTACGAGCCGGGCATCCACTGGCCGCAGTGCCAGATGCAGGCAGGTGAAACGGGGATCAACACCATCCGCGTTTACTCGCCGATCAAGCAAAGTCATGATCAAGACCCGAGCGGCGACTTTATTCGTGCTTGGGTGCCAGAGCTAGCGGGTGTTGCCGGGGCCATGGTGCACGAGCCATGGCAGATGCAGGAATTACGCCTGACCCAATGCCCCGACTATCCGCAACCCTTGGTCGATCACAAGGCAGCGAGCAAGAAAGCCAAAGACGAGATTTTTAGCCGGCGGAAACTGGCCGTGGCCCGGTTGGAGGCGCAGGGGGTTTATCTGCGGCACGGTTCACGATCGGGCCCGCGTGGTAGGCAGATTTCCAGAAAACGACCCACCCATCCCAAAGGAGACGCACCGCAGCTCTTGTTGGATTTGTGACCAAGAAGGACATGGGGATGGCTGACCTTTTCCGGAATCGATAAAAAGTCCTCGATACAGTTTTGGACTACCCCTGTCCACATGCCTGTTATCTTAGCCCCTGAAACAGCCGAGGAATGGCTCCGGAGAGCTGATGCCAGCTTTCTCAAGCCAATCGAGAGCGTGCCTTGATCAGAACTTCAGATCCGTCGAATCACTCAAGGTTCAGAGTGAACCGACGGAGCTGAAGTTTTAAAGTTAGGTTATTTGGCGTAACTGTTGGCGGGGGCGTTGGTCCCAGCGCTGCCTGAAACCGGTTTACCACCGGGATGAGGAGGTCTGCGACCGGCACCATTGGTGTTGCCCCCGCCTCCTTGATGGGGATTCAGACCTCTTGCACATCCCCCATTGCCGGATGGGCCATTCCCCACAGCATTGCCTGTTCCGTCAACTCCGTCTTTGCCGCCATGTCCCGGAGGGGGCGGACGATGGTGTTTGCGCGGGGGGTGATTGGTGTCCGTTACAGAGGGGTCTGTATTTGGTGGAGTCTGGCCTTGGAGGGGGGCCAAAAGCCCTCCCATGGCAACCAACAGCAACACATGACCAAGTTTGATCCGATGGGTTTGGTAGGGTTGTTTCATATACTGATTAAACTGCCCAAATGGGGAAAGGATACGCTCTTTTTTGAAAAACTTCACTTTTCCTCATTTTTGGGACTTTTAGGGGAAAGTCCTCCCTTAGCTTCCTTCAGACCAGCGAGAGAACGGTAGCCCCGCAAATGTCCTAGGGGGTGGGTAAGATGCTATTTAAACGATGGGGTCTGCCTTCAGCTACAAATGCACGAATCCCGATTGTGGTTATGAAGCCACAATCTCGGGTGGGAAGGACTGGGGATTTTGTGGGGAGTTTGAGTCGATGCTATGTATCGACTGCAAGGAGTTGATGGATGTGCTGACTGCACCTGCGCCTGATCTAAAGCCTATTGAACCAAGGTGCGGTGAGTGCAATGGCCGAAATTTGAAGAAATTCTATCCCGGCAGAACCCGCTGTCCGAAGTGCGGTTCAAAAATCAAAGAAGACCCTGACTCAAAAGTCGTGGTTATGTGGGACTAATTATGAGCCGACTCATTAGCCGTTCATTAGGCAGTTCGGGGGGCAGAATATTGCCTCCAAAAGAGCAGGGTGGGGATAGAGGGGGCGATGAAGTCAGGTGCGGAGAGTCCAACTTTGCTATCGGCAATTAAAGACTTCCTCGCGATGCAGTCTTGGGATCCTCAGGCGTCTGTCGATGTATCGGATGAGCTATTGCATGCATCACTGTTTATTCCAGTCTTGGACGAAATGGCCGAGATGTACATTGATAGCTGGCCTCCCACCAATGTTTTTCAGATTGCGATTCGTCTTCCTTTTGATTGTGATTCGAGACATAAAGCAGAGATTCTTTCACTAATTAATGGAATTCACAACGAACATATCGAGGGACGGTTTCAAAGTTTACCCGAAGAGCTTGACAACGCTGTTT